>JAKQWJ010000261.1 GCA_029562045.1 Spirochaetota bacterium
GCTCGATCGCCTGGCGGCCATGCCGGAGGTGCGCGCACGGGTGCACGGCGAGGAGCGCCTTCGCCTCCTGTGGGACATCGCGCAGATTCCGGACTACCGCAAGCTCCTCCTGGAATCGCACGTGGAGAGAACCTTCTCTTCCCTGATCAGGCCCAGGGCGGGCAGGGAGAAGAGGGGCCTGCCCAGGATGCCGGAGAGAACCAGCAGGATCGCCAGAATCAGGAGCAGGATCAGCGGCAGGACCCAGGTGAGGAAGGTCCGGATCTTCATCCCCGTATTCCCTCCTCGCCCCGGGGGGGGAGAAAGTCGATCCGGGTGAAGCCGGCGGCGCCGAAAATGCCCCGAATGAGGGTCTTGGCGTTTTCCTCGGATTTTTCCAGGATTCCCCTTTTTCGGGCGTCCTCCACGGCCCTGGGTTTGACTTCCTCGATGGCGGCGCTGTATTCCAGGCGGCCGAACCGCTCGCCCCGCTGGAAGTACTGATGGATCCCTTTCTCGTCGGCGTCCACCTGGAGAATCCGGGAGGCCGGCAGCCGGATGTAAACCCGCCGGGGGTTCATGTCGTCCGGGATGATCCGGAACCCCTCTTTCATGTCCAGCCCCGCCCGGACCCGGATGCGCACCGAGAAAAGGAGTTTCTTGTCCAGGGTTTTGAAAAAGAGAAAGGAGCGGCTGCTTCCGAGATACACGATATCCCGGTAGACATACTCCACCGTAGGAAGCTCCAGAACGCTCCGCACCCGGGTCTCCAGGGAGCCCATATCCACCGCCGGGCCCCGGGAACAGCCGGTGAGAAGCGCCGAAGCCGGAACGAGGAGCGAAAGAAAACAGAGAAGGGCAAAATCAAGCTTCGCTCTCCCCTTGCCGACATTCATGGTGTCAAGTATAAGAGTACAGTCCGGCATTTTCAAACAAAAAGGATCCAGGAATGAGATTTCTCCCATGTGTCGTCTCGCTTTTCATCCTTTCCGCGGCGGTTTTCGGAACCGAAGAGCCCGACTCCCATGGAAGCCGCCTCTCCCGCCATTTGGAGAGAGCAACCTCCGCGACGGAGGAGGAAAAATCCGTCCTCCCCTTTTTCGAATCCGCCCGGACCATGGTGGAGGAGAACCACATCGTCGCCTTTTACGGCCATCCCAAATCCAGGACCATGGGCATACTGGGGGAATTCCGGACCATGGACGCGATGGCCGAGGAACTGCTCCGATACGCCGACGCCTACAACGAGGTGAATGGAGACAAGGGGGTGGTCCCCGCCGTGCACATCATTTTCGCCACCGCCCACCCCGGGGGGGAAACGACCCTCATCGGGAAGAAGACCCTTCTGGAGTACATCGAATACGCTGAAGAGAAAGGCATGCTGGTGTTCATCGATCACCAGATCGGGAAATACCCGCTGGCGGAGGCGATGAAAAGCATGCTCCCTTATTTGAAGCATAAAAATGTCCATCTGGCCATCGATCCCGAATGGGCCACTCCGGCGCCGGGCGCGGAAATAGGTTCCGTCTGCGCCGGAGAGATCAATCAGGCCCAGGAAATGATGCAGGATTACATGGAAACCCACGACATCCCCGGCGAGAAGATGCTGGTGGTCCACCAGTTCAACTGGAAAATGATCGCCGACCGGGCGAAGGTCCAAGCGGATTATCCCCGGATCCTTCTTATCCACAATGCGGATGGTTTCGGGACTCCCCGGGAGAAATTCGATTCCTACCGGTTCAATTCCGGCGCCCGGAACATGCCGCTGAAGGGTTTCAAGCTCTTTCTCCCGAAAACCTGGCGGCAGGGCGGTTATGACATTCCCCTCATGTCGCCGGAAAAGGTTCTGGAACTCGACCCGGTTCCCATTCTGGTCATGTACCAATAGGACACAGGCCGTTTTTTTTGTATATTAACAGCATAAAAAATACATCGAAGCGATTTCGCGAACAGACAAAGGAGCGATTTCCATGTCCAAGTATCAATTCCAGACCGAGGTCAATCAGCTTCTGCACCTCATCATCCATTCGCTGTATTCCAACAAGGAGATCTTTTTACGGGAGCTGGTTTCCAACTCCTCCGACGCCCTGGACAAACTCAAATACCTGACCCTGGTGGACGACAATTTCAAAAGCCTCGAGTTCAATCCCCGGATCGACATCCGGTTCGACGAAAAGAACCGGTCCACCCTTTCCGTGGAGGACAGCGGCATCGGCATGAGCCGGGAGGATCTGGTGGACCATCTGGGCACCATCGCCCGATCCGGGACCCGGATCTTTCTGGGCAACCTGTCCGGCGACCAGAGGAGGGACTCCAACCTCATCGGCCGCTTCGGAGTGGGGTTCTACAGCTCCTTCATGGTGGCCGACCGGGTGGAGGTTCTGACCCGCAAGGCGGGTGAGAAGAAGGCGCACCTCTGGTCGAGCGACGGCAAGGGGGAGTTCGAGATCCGGGAGGCGGAAAGGGAGGGACAGGGCACGACGGTCACCCTGTTTCTGAACGAGGAGGGCAGGGAGTTCGCCTCCCGCTGGCGGATCGAGGAGGTGGTGAAGAAATATTCGGACCACATCGCCTTCCCCATTTTTCTTCATTACGACAAGATCGAGTATGACGGGAAGGGCAAGGAGAAGAGCCGAACCCCCGAGGTGAGCCAGGTGAACACCGCCTCCGCGCTGTGGAGGCGGGGAAAATCCGAGCTCCAGGAGGAGGATTACCGGGAGTTCTACAAGACCATATCCCACGACACGGAGGATCCCCTTTTCCATCTCCACACCCGGGCGGAGGGGACCCTGGAATACACCACCCTCTTCTTCGTCCCCCGGAGGGCCCCCTTCGACATGTACCAGGTGGATTACCGCCCGGGGGTCAAGCTCTACATCAAGAGGGTCTTCATCACCGACGATGACAAGGAGCTCATGCCCACTTACCTGAGGTTCCTCCGGGGGATCGTCGATTCGGAGGATCTTCCTCTGAACGTCAGCCGGGAGATCCTTCAGCAGAACCGGATACTGCTGAACATCCGGAAGGCCTCGGTAAAAAAGATCCTGGGCGAGTTCCAGCGGATCGCCCTGGAGGACAGGGAGAAGTACGACGGCTTCATCGCCGAGTTCAACCGGCCGCTGAAGGAAGGCCTGTACACCGATTACGAAAACAGGGAAACGCTGCTGGAACTGATCCGTTTCAAATCCACCAAGGTGGAAGGCTTCACCAGTCTGGAGGAGTACCGGAGCCGGATGCTGCCGGACCAGAAGGCGATCTATTACATAACAGGCGGCGGCGAGGCCGCGCTGAAGAAATCCCCGCTGCTGGAGGCCTATGCGAAGAAGGACATCGAGGTCCTGATCATGGGCGACGAGATCGACGAGATCGTCGTGCCCGCCATCGGCAGCTACAAGGATTTCGAATTGAAGGGGGTCAACCGGAGCGACGCCGGGGAAGATCTGGCGGCGGACAAGGACGGGGACAGGGAGAAGGACGCCGGTCCCGCGGTGGAGAAGATCCGCAAAGCCCTGGGGGACCGGGTCAAGGATGTGCGGGTCTCGGTCAGGCTCTCCGACTCCCCCTCCTGCATCGTCACCGACGAGAGCGACCCCACCTTCAAAATGGCTGCCATGCTGAAGGCCATGGGCCGGACGGACTTCCCGGAGACCAAGCCCATCCTGGAGATAAACCCGGACCACGAAATCGTCAGGAAACTGAAGAATCTGGAGGACGAATCCTTCATCGAGGACCTGAGCTTTCTGCTGCTGGACCAGGCGCTGCTCGTGGAGGGGGTGGATCTGCAGGACCCCTCGGCCTTCGTCAAGAGAATAAACCGCATCATGGCGAAGGCGGTGTAGCATGATAACACGACTGGACCATATCGGACTCAGCGTATCCAGCCTGGAGCGCTCCCTGGCTTTCTACCGGGACCACTTCGGAATGGAGGTGGAGCGGATCCTGGAGCCCTCCCCGGAACGGGACCTGGGGCGGATAAACGGCCTGCCGGGATGCAGGGCCCGGATCGCCCATCTGCGGAAAGGAGAGGCGATGCTGGAGCTTTTCGAGTATCTGGAACCCCGGGGGAAACCCCTGCCGGCGGGGCATAGGCAGGCCGACCTGGGTTTCATCCACATGGGGATCGCCTCCACCGACGTCCGGGAGGACTACCGGGTTCTCAGCGCCCGGGGGGTCAGGTTCTATTCCGAGCCGGTGGAGTTCCGGCCCGGGGTCTGGGTGGCCTATTTCTTCGGGCCCGACGGGGAGACGGTGGAGCTGCGTCAGGCCTGAGGGGGCGGGACCCCGGCGGGCCGCTTCCGGAAAACGGGGGCCGGCGCCGCCACGGGCCGCTTCCGATCCCGGCCTCAGCGGAAGCGGAGAGTCCGCCAGCCCCGCTCCCGGGCCCGCCGCCGGAGCCGCATATCAGGGTTCACCGCCACAGGATGAGCCACCGCCTCCAGAAGGGGCAGGTCGTTGATGCTGTCGGAATAAAATGAGCATTCCGCAGGGGACCCCCCGTTTTTTTCGAGAAAATCCTCCACGAAGCGTTTCTTCTCCTCGCCGAAGGCGGGAAAGCCCCGAAGTCCGCCGGTGGCGTAGCCCCCGACGAACTCCGCCTCGCTGGTGATGATGTCCGTCACCCCCAGATGCCTGGCCAGGGGCTGGATAAGCACCGACAGGGAGGAGGAGGCGATGACCACCCGGACCCCCCGGGACTGGAGCTCCGCGATGAGGGCCGCCGCCTCGGGGTAGATGTCCTTTTTTACCCACTTTTCGAAGCTCGCCATGGCGACGGCGTGAATTTCAGCGAAGCTCCGGCCCTTCAGATAGGGGATTTCCCTGGCCAGCTTCTTCACCGGCATGGTCCCGAGGCGGTAAAAAAAATAGTAAAAAGGTATCAGCAGCAGGGGGTAGCGGGGAAACATTCCGGTGCGGACTCCCATGAAGGCGAAGCGGCGCCCCGTGGAGTGGCGGGTGATGGTGTGGTCCACGTCGAAAAAGGCGAACTTCTCCATGGGTCAAAAACCTCCGCAGCGTAGTGAGGCCGGCGGATGCCGGCTCCTCCGCCGAAACACGGTGATGCTCTTCCCCAGGGCCGTCACGGCGCGATCCGGGTCTTCTCCAGCAGGGGGAAAAAGCCCGGGAAGGTGATCTCCGCCGCCTCCGCCGTCTTGATGCGGGACTCTCCCGAAGCCCCCAGGGCCGCAACGGCCAGCGCCATGACCACCCGGTGGTCCCCCCGGCCGTCCAGCTCCGCCCCCCGAAGAGGGGGCGCGGGCTCCGGAGTTCCGGCCCCGGGGACCCCGTTCCCGGGGGCTTGAACGCCCAGGTCTCCGGCCCCGGGGACTCCGGCCCCGGGGCCGAAAATTTCCAGCCCATCCGGCAGCTCCCGGACCCGGACCCCCATCTTCGTCAGCTCCGCCGCCATGACGGCGATCCGGTCCGTCTCCTTGAGGCGGGCCTGGGGCGCCCCCAGGAGCCGGGTTCTGCCCCGGGCGTAACCCGCCACGGCGGCAAGGGCCGGGAGAGCGTCGGGGATGGCGTTCATCGGAATATCCATCCCCCGGAGGGGGCCGCCGGAGATCCGGATCTCGTCCTCCGCGATGGAGACGGAACAGCCCATCCGGGCCAGGATATTCACCACCTCCTTGTCCCCCTGGCTGTCGCCCATGTCCAGCCCCCGGAGGGTCAGGGTCGAACCGGTGACGGCGGCGGCGCAGAGGAAGAAGGTGGCGGAGGAAAAATCTCCCGGGACGGCTTTGGTGAAGGCCCGGTATCTCTGCCCTCCGGGGATGCGGAAATATTCCAGGCCCCGGCGCTCCAGCCGGATGCCCTGCTCCTCCAGCCAGCGGAGGGTCATTTCCACATAGGGACGTTCGTTCAGGAGAGGCACCTGGATCTCCGTGGCTTCCGGGGCCAGGGGCGCTGCGATGAGCAGGCTGGACAGGTACTGACTGGTGGGGCATTCGATGCGGGTGCGGCCTCCCCGGAGGGGGCCCCGCAGGGTGAAGGGCGGCCTGCCGCCGCTTTCGGAAACCACCCGGACGCCCAGATCCTGGAGGCTGCGGAGCAGATTCGCCGCCGGCCGGGATCGGATCTGCCCGTCCCCGGTGAAGGAGATATCCGCCGCCGCCGTGGCGGCGATGCCCGCCGCCAGGTACAGGGTGGTGCCGGAGTTCCCCACGTCGATGGGGCCTTCGGGGACCCGCACCCGGCCTCCCACCCCGTCCACGATGAAACTGCATACCCCGCCCTCCTCGCCCCCGGATATCCGGGCTCCCAGGAGCCGGCAGGCGTTGATGCAGGAGCGGGTATCGGCGGAATCCAGGGGGTTCAGTATCCGGCTCGTCCCCTCCGCCAGCGATGCGATGAGGAGGGCCCGGATGGTGTGGGACTTCGAGGCGGGTATGAGGACGGACCCGGCGACCTTGCCGGGTTTGACGACTTCAACCATGGAGTGGCGATTTTATATCGGCCGCCCGGGGCCGGTCAATGCGGGTGCGGGCCTCCCCGGGTGGGCCGCGAAGACGGCGCCTCCCCGGAGCCGCGGGGACGGAGCTTCTCCGGAGGCGCGGTGCAGGCTGCCTTTTCAGGGGCGGCGCCGGCGGAGTCCGCCCCTGGCGCAAAGGGCCGAGATCGCCGCCGGCGCCCGACGGCCCGGGAGGCTCCGTCGGCGGGAGATGTCAGGACTTTTTCCGGAACTGGGAAAAGTTCAGGATGAAGTTCAATACAATGCCGCTTATGGCCGCCAGCCCCAGCCCGCTCAGGGTGAAGCCGCCGAAGGTTACCGAAGCGCCAGGAGCGCCGCTGCCCGCCAGCGTGGCGATGGACCCGGTTCCCAACCCCAGGACGATCATCGCGGCGGTGATCATCAGCACCTTCGGGTTTCCCATGTCCACCCGGGCGTCCACCATGTTTTTGACCCCGATGGCGGCTATCATGCCGAAGAGCAGGATCGAGATGCCGCCGATGACCGGCGGGGGGATGGTTCCGATTATGGCGGTGAACTTGGGGACCAGCGACAGGAGAATGGCGAAACAGGCCGCTATCCGCATGACCAGGGGATTGAAAACACCGGTGAGGGCCACCGCGCCGGTGTTCTCGCTGTAGGTGGTGTTCGCCGGGCCTCCGATCAGCGCCGCCAGGCTGGTGGCCAGCCCGTCCCCCAGCAGAGTCCGGGAGATCTTCGGATCCGCCAGGTAGTCCTTTCCGGTGACATTGCCTATGGCGAGGATGTCGCCGAAATGCTCCACCATGGTCACCACCGCGATGGGGACGGTGAAGCTGATGGCGCTGAGGGAAAATTTCGGCAGGGAGAACTTCGGTATCCCCAGCCAGGGGGCCGACGCCACGGGGGAGAAATCCACGATGCCCACCAGGGCGGACAGGATGTAGCCCCCCATCAGGGCGAAGAGGACCGGCAGCAGGGACAGGAACTGGAGCTTCCATCGGGGAAAGGCGGACTTGACGAAGACCCCCAGGGAGAAGGTGAAGGCCGCCACTCCCCAGCAGCCCAGTTCGGAGATCCTTTCCCGGGCGTTTCCGATATAGGCGTCCGTGGCGTTCATGACGGCCACCGGGGCGAGGATGATCCCGATGAGGATGATGATCGGACCCGTGACGTGGGGGGGGAGGATCTTGTGCAGAACGTCGATGGAAACGAAGTTGAAGATCACCGCCACGATGACGTAGAGGAAGCCCGCGACGAAGACTCCTCCCAGCGCGTAGGGAAGGCCCTGCTGTTTGCCGATGACCGTCAGGGCCGGAATGAAGGCGAAGGAACTGCCCAGGAACACCGGGACCTTGAACCGGGTGATCACATGGAAAAGCAGCGTGCCTATCCCGGCGGCGAAGAGGGTTACCCCCACATCCATGCCCGCCACGATGGGGACCAGCACCGTGGCCCCGAACATGACGAAGGTGTGCTGAAGACCCAGGACCAGATTTCTCGTGGTCAAGTCTTTTACCATAAAAATCTCCTTCTATGCTGTGCGCCGGGAGCGGATCGTCCCGGCGGGTGGATGAGGCTGGCGGTTCTCAAGGCGGGCGGGGAATCAATCCCGTTCGGCCAGGGCGCGGAGGATCTCCCGGGAATCGGCGGCGGAGAGCAGTTTTTTTCTCTTTTCTTCGCTGCGCAGAAGCTGGCTGATCTCCGACAGGAATTGGATGTGGGGGCCGGTCCGGTGGCTGGGGGAAAGGGTCATGATGAAGATCCGGCAGGGTTTTCCGTCCAGGGAGTTGAAATCCACATCGTGCTTCGTGATGCCCACGCCGGCCAGGAGCTCCTCCACCGCGTCGGTCTTGCCGTGGGGGATGGCTATCCCGTTCTCCATGCCGGTGGACATTTTCTTTTCCCGGGTGAGGATCGAATCCAGGGCGCTCCCGCGGTCCCGGACCTTCCCGGTTTTAACGATGATGTCGAGGAGGGCTTCTATGATTTCCTGTTTGGTGCTTCCCCGCAGGTCGGTGGTGACCGATTCGAGGGTGAGATACTTCAGTAAAGACATGTCCATACCTTAAAATCCTTGAAAAATAAAGTCAAGCAACCCCTGTCCCATGGAAGATTTTCCCCCGCTTTCGTGATTTGCGCAAGGGAAAAGAATCTGATAAGCTCCGGGTCATCATGAACATGTCGGAAAGGTTCTATCGGGGCCTGGATAAAATCGCCGGAAGATCGGGAACCGCGGGGCTTGCGGCGACGGTGGAAGAGGTCCGGGGAGTTTTCGAGGGGAGCATGGGACGGGTCCCGGAGACTCTCGTCCGGTCGGTGTACCTGCGGTTTCTCGACGGTTTCAATAAAAGCGGGAAACCCGAGGCGGAGTTCGTCCCTTCAGCCTACGATCTCGGCGCGTATGTCGATCTGTTCTGGATGGAGTACGACGAGAATTGCCGGAAGCTGGCCGATGAGGATTGGACCTTTCTCCGGGACGAGCTGTCCTCCTGCGCCGGCTCCATGGACATGGACATCCTGACCTATGTGATGACGCAAATCGTGGATCGGGGGAAGATCTAAGCCGTGTCCGTGAGTGTGCACCGCATAGTGGACGCCCGGGACCGGAGGGGCGGGGACTTCGTCTGTTTTCCGCAGAGTATCTACGGGGAGGACAGTCTCTATGTCCCCTGGTTCCGGGGAGACGTGCAGGAGATCCTGGACCGGAAGCACCCCTTCTTCGAGCATTCCGACGGCGCCTTTTTTCTGGCCTCCCGGGGAGACCGGCCTCTGGGACGGGTGGCGGCGCTGGAGCCCCGGAGGTTCAACCGTTACCGGGGCCGCCGGGAAGCCTGGTTCTCCCTTTTCGATTCCGTGGAGGACCCCGGGGTTTCGGAGGCCCTTTTCGCCGCCGCGGCGGACTGGGCCCGGGAACGGGGTCTCGACCGGATGGTGGGTCCCCGGGGGCTTTCGGGCATGAACGGTGGAGGGATTCTTGTGGAAGGCTTCCAGCACCCCCCGGCGATGACCATGATGGCCTACAATCATCCCTATTACGGGCGGTTGGCGGAGGACTTCGGGTTCCGGAAACGCAGGGATTTTTTTTCCGCCTGGCTTGACGGCGCCTCGTACCGTACCCCGGAGAAGATAACCCGGGTGGCGGAGATCGCCCTGAAGAGGGGGGCCTTCCGGATCGCGGAGATCAGGACGAAAAAAGACCTCGCCGCGGCGGCCCGGGAAATCGGAGGGGTGTACAACGAATCCTGGGGGGACCATGACGATTTCTGCCCCCTCACCGGGAAGGAGCTGGCCCGGCTGGTGCGGGGCCTCCTCCTGGTGTCCGACCCGGGGCTCATCAAGGTCATCATGAAGGGGGACGAGGCCGCGGGGTTCTGCCTCACCTTTCCCGATCTCACCCCTTCCCTCCGGGCGGCCCGGGGAAAACCGAACCTTCCGGCGCTGCTGCGGATCCTCCGGGAAAAAAAGAGGACCCGCCGGTTCGTCATCAACGGGATCGGCGTGCTGCCCCGCTTCCGGAACTCCGGCGGAACCGCCGTCATCTACCGGGAACTGGAACGGACGCTGAAGGGCCGGGACGTTCTCGGCGCGGACATGACGCAGATCGCCGAGACCACGGACCTGATGCTGAAGGATATGGAAACCCTGGGGGGGAGGGTTTACAAGACTCACCGGGTCTACGAGAGACCCCTCTGATCCCGGTCCCGGGACCCCGGACGCCTTTTTACCCGAAGAGCCTCAGCGCCTGGGCGACGCTGATCCCCAGGTAGTTTCCCACGGCGTAACCGATGAGTCCCACGGTGATGCCCGGAACGATGATGTCCCGGTTGCCGATGCCCACCGCCACCATCCCCACGAAGGGGGGGGAGAAAACCGCGGCGGTGGAGGTGATCATCATCGTATCCGCATCGATCGAAAATATCCGGCACAGAATCAGGTGGAGCAGGATGGACGCCAGGAGGGCGAAACCCACATACAGCAGTATCTGGGGGACGGCGGAAAACACCCGCCTCAGGTCCGCCATGGAGCCGGCGGCGGTGCAGAAAACCAGGACCGCGTATTCGCCGATGTGGAAACTCTGGGTCCACGTCCGGGCGCGCTTCAGAAAGGAAACGAGAATGCTGAGGGTCGAAATGGCCAGGATCGCCGCCGGCGCGGCATTGTCATTCCCGGCGAACAGCGACAGGGCGAAGCCCGCGGCGGTCACCAGTAGGCCCGCCGCCGCCGTTTCGGCCACGGATCGGCGCTTTTCCGGGCGGGTCATCTCTTTCAGGGTCCGCAGCGAAAGGGGGGAAATTTTTTCCTCCCCCGCGTGTCCGCTCCGATAGGCGGGAAGGATTTTCCGTATCAGGGTCTTGCCGGAGGAAATGAGGAAAAACAGATACAGGCCGGACAGCATCACAT
The DNA here is from genome assembly GCA_029562045.1 of Spirochaetota bacterium. Taxonomy (GTDB): domain Bacteria; phylum Spirochaetota; class Spirochaetia; order DTKZ01; family DTKZ01; genus JAKQWJ01. The sequence continues at coordinate 10,811 of JAKQWJ010000261.1, forward strand.
CCGCGGTGTGGACCGCCAGGTAGGAGTTCATCTCCAGCCTCAGGGCGGCCTGAATGGCCGCCAGGTTCGGTGTGCCGCCGGTATAGACTCCCGCCAGGAGGCCGGCGATCTTCCATGCTTCGGGGACGGAGGCGGCGAAGAGAAAATACCCCGCCGCCGCTGCGACGGTTATGGAAAGGAAGGCGAAGAGCATCGAAACGAAGGCGGCTTTCGGCAGGGCCCGCACCCGCAGGGGGTTCAGCGGGAAAAGCATGAAGGGCATGGTCAGAGCCGCCGCCGTGGACGCGATGGTGTCCAGGACGGCGGGGCCGGTTTCCGGCAGGATGCCGGAATTGCCGATGACGATGCCGATGATGTAGCACGAAATCAGGGGGCCCACCCTGGATACGATTCCGGAAAACTCCGAGGCCGCGACGATCCCCAGCGGAAGAACGAGATAGAATGCCGGAACCGCGCAGGCGATCAGCACCTCCATCGCGGCGTGTCTAGTTCACCACGTTTTTCGGTCGTCCGGCGAGGAAGGACCTGAGATTGTCCGCAGCGGTTTTCATGAGCCTCTTCCGGGCCTCCAGAGCGGCCCAGGCGATATGGGGCGTTACGATGCAGTTCTTCGCGGAAAGCAGGGGGTTGTTCTTGGGAGGAGGCTCCACCAGCCCCACCACGTCCAGAGCCGCCCCGGCGATGATTCCCTCGTTCAGAGCCTCCGCCAGATCCTCGTCCACCACCAGGCCGCCCCGGGATGCGTTGATCAGGAAAGCGGACTTCTTCATGAGGCCCAGGGTCCTCTTGTTGATGAATCCCGTGTTTTCCGGGAAGAGGGGGCAGTTCAGGCTGACCACATCGGACCGGATCAGGAGATCCTCCATCTCAGCCCACTGGAAGGGGTAGGAGGGCGGGTTGTTCCTGCTGATGTCGTTGGCCAGGATCTTCATGCCCAGGGCGGCGCCGATTTCACCCACCCTGCGGCCTATCCGACCGAAGCCGGCGATTCCCAGGGTGAGGCCGTGGAGTTCCACCAGCGGGTAATCCCAGAAACAGAAATCGGTCTGATCCGACCAGCGGCCGGCCCGGACCGCCTCGCTGTGGTGGCCCACCCGGTGACAGAGTTCCAGGAGCAGGGCGAAGACGAACTGGGCCACCGAGTCGGTGCCGTATTCGGGAATGTTCGTCACCGGAATGCCCTTGCTGCGGGCGTGCCGGTAGTCCACCACGTTGTACCCCGTGGCCAGCACACCGATGTACGTCAGTTTGGGAAGGGCGTCCAGGGTTTCCTTTGTCAGGGGGGTTTTGTTGGTGAAAACCACATCCGCGTCGGCGGCGCGGCGGACGATGTCCCGGGGGTCCAGGGTCCGGTCGTGAACGGTGACGGTTCCCATGCTTTCCAGTTCGGTCCAGGGGTTGTCACCCGGGTTGAGGGTGTAGCCATCCAACACCACGATGACGGGCTTTTTTGAATCCATGCGGTCCGGCCTCCTTGAAGAATCATCCGGTTTCGACGCGCGGCCCTTCACCGAACGGCGGTCCGCGCCTTCCTTCCAGTGTCCCACTATAGGAAATAGGCCCTCTTTTGTCGATACCCGGGATGGGGGGCGGCATGAAGCCGGGACAGGGGGCGGACGGCGCGGGGTTGGCGTCCGGGTTTTCCCGGGCATATCGGCGCCCGGAACGGCGATCCCCCGCGTTTTTCCCGGAGCGCCCCTTCAGCCGGCGCGAGGCGGCGGGGAACAGACAGGAGGGCCCGGCGGGGAATCAGGGGGAGGGAGACCGGCCGCGCACAATGGTTTTTCGCTTCCAGCGTCCGGACCGGTAGTAGACGTAGGCGGCGAGGAAGCCGGCGGCCCAGCCCGCGGGCATGGACCACCAGATGCCGTCGGTCCCGAAACGCCGGGACAGCAGGGTCGCCACCGGAACCCGGACGAGCCACAGCGCCAGAATGGTGTTGAGCATCGAATAGGTGGTGTCCCCGGCTCCGCGGATGACCCCGTTGGTGGCGAACATGCTGGAAAAGATAATGTAGAACATGCCGACGATGGCCAGGTAGGATGCCCCGATCCGCACCACCTCGGGATCGGAATTGAAGACTCCGATGAGGGTTCTGCCGAAGAGAACCGAGACCAGGGAAATGCACAGCGAAATCGCCGAAGCGATGGCCAGCGCCGCCCGGTACCCCCGGACGACCCTTTCGGGTTTTCCCGCCCCCATGTTCTGACCGGTGAAATTGGACAGGGCCAGACTCAGGTTCATGGCGGGCATTCCGGCGAAGGTGTCGATCCTGCCCGCGGCGGCGAAGGCTGCCACCGCCGGGGTCCCGAAGGAGTTGACGATCCGGGAGAGGGCCATCATCCCCGCCGAGACCAGCATCTGCTGGATCCCCGAGGGGATGCCGATTTTGAGGCTCAGGACAAAAACCGACCGGTCGAACTCCAGCTTCCGGAACTGGAAGCGCAGAAGACTGTGTTTCCGGTTCAGGTAGACCAGGCCCGCGATGAAGCTGAAACCCTGGGCGATGACGGTAGCCCAGGCGGCGCCGGCGATTCCCCAGCCGAAGAGGATGATGAAAACCAGATCCAAAATGATGTTCAGGACCGTGGCGACGATGAGGAAGCCCAGGGGGGTCTTGGAGTCCCCGATGCCCCGGAGGATGGCGCTGGTGGCGTTGAAGCCCACCATGGTGGAAATTCCGGCGAAGGTTATCCGGAGATAGGTGACGGCCTGGGGAAGGATGTCTTCGGGGGTGTTCAGGAAGCGCAGGATCCCCGGAGAGGCCAGGACCCCGACAATGGCGAGAAAAATCGATGCCACGAAGAGCGACAGGTAGGCGGTGTCCATGGCCCGCTTGATCTTCTCATGGTCCTGGGCGCCGAAGTACTGGCTGATGATGATGGAGGTCCCCATGGTGACGCCGATAAAAAGGGAAACCAGAAAAAAGATGACATGGAAACTCGCCCCCACCGCGCCCAGGGCCTCCTTGCCCAGGGTGTTGCCGACGATGATGCTGTCCACGGTGCTGTAGAGCTGCTGGAACACGTTTCCCATCAGCATGGGGAGGGAGAAGTAGAAGATATGTCCGGCTTCGTTTCCGTGGGTGAAATCGCGCATGGATGAACCGGCGCCACTATATACCGGATGTTCCGCCCGCAGCAATACGAAGGGCGGTTCCCCCGAAAGAGGCCCCCCCGTATTGATTCGCCGGGATGAAAAGAGTAAGCTTTCCCGGATCCCGGAAGGAGCCCCCCATGATTTCCATTTGGCGGCAGGACGAGAAAACCATCACCCGGATCGACGCCCCGGAACCGAACTGCTGGATCAACGTCACCGAACCGAACAATTACGAAATAAGCTACCTGATAAACCGGTTCGGCATCGAGCCGGACCTCCTGAACGACGTTCTGGACATCGACGAGCAGGCCCGGGCCGAGAAGGACGACGACCGGCTCATCTTCATCACCCGGATTCCCGTGTACCAGGAGGATCGGGAGATTCCCTATTACACCGTGCCTCTGGGAATCATCTTCGTCGACGGCATGGTCATCACCATCTGTCTGCAGGAAAACGAGATCGTCGGCGACCTGGTGGAGAACAGGATCAAGCGCATTTCGCTGGTCAATCGGAGGAGCTTTCTGCTGCCCATGCTCTTCCGCGTTTCCTTCTACTTCCTCCGGTATCTGAAGGAAATAAACCGGCGCTCCTCCCAGGTGGAAAAGGAGCTGCAGAAGGCGGTCCGGAACACCGAACTCATCCAGCTCCTGACCATGGAAAAATCCCTGACATTTTTCACCACCTCCCTGAAGTCCAACGAGTTTCTGCTGGAAAAGATCCGGAAATCCAATTTCCTGAACCTCACTGAAGAGGATGTGGAACTCATCGAGGATGTGGTCACGGAAAACCGGCAGGCCATCGAGATGGCCAACATCCACAACAACATCCTCAGCAGCATGATGGACGCCTTCGCTTCGGTGATTTCCAACAATCTCAACGTGGTGATGAAGCAGCTCACCTCGATTTCCCTGATCCTGATGATCCCCACCCTGATCGCCAGCATATACGGGATGAACATCCCCCTGCCCTTTCAGAAGGACCCCTGGGTCTTCCTGGGGGTGCTGCTGGGCAGCGGGTGCCTGGCGGGGGTAAGCATCTTCATTTTCCGGCGAAAAAAGTTTTTTTAGGAAGCCCCCGGAAGGGGCGCGGGAATCACCGGAACGCCCTGAAATGCCCCGGGGGGACACCCCGGGGTTCCCCCGGGGGAGATGGGCAGTCGGGGGCATTTGCTTTTCACCGGTTTTTCGTGTAACCTGTCCCCAGAAGTCGTCAAGGAGCGGCCAATGTCGGACATTCACCGCCCGAAAACCCTGGAATCCCTGGAAATGAAGGGCGTCTACGTCAACGACTATCCCGGTCTCATCCTGGATGGTAAGGACATCAGCTATTTTTTCACGCGCTTTACCCGGGAGGACATATTCGGTTCCGGCGGGGAAGGCCGGGAAGGGGCCGAACGGGCTTCGGACTCGTTCCTGTCCGGGATTCAGAAATTCATCGAACGGCGCAACGAAGAGACCCAGACCGCCGGCACCGATGGGGAAATCAAGATCTTCTACCTGGACGATCAGGGTCACTGCATCATGGGCCTGGTGGAAAAAAACAAGGAGCCCCTGAGGTTCCCGACGAAAAGGCGGGACGTGGAGGCCGCGCGGCTTTTTCAGGTGAACCTTTTCCGGGTCTTCCAGGGGGAAGGGATCGACGGTCTCTATCAGATGCGGCAGGGAGAGGTGAAGGGGGTCTATGACGGCCTGCAGAAGTACATCGCCGCGTACCTCCACGGCTGGCTGGGACTTTTCCGCCAGTACGAGACCATCGGGGAGAGGACCGACGTTTTCCGGAAGTTCAAACCCTTCAAGCTGCCCATTTTCGGTACCCGGGAGACGCTGAAGAACTGCGTCTTTCACATCCAACTGGGGGCGCGCACCCCCGACGGGGACGAGGGATTCAAAAGAATTTCCTCGGGCTACGGCTCCGTGAGGCTGGAGGACGCGCTGGCGGTCTGAAAATTGATAATTATTTATCGAAATCCGTAACAATTGTTACGACGATGCCCCGGCGCATCGGATATATTCGAATCGCAACATGCTGCGCATGTAAGCTGTGAAAAACGATAGAAAAACGATAACGGAGGATTACAAATGGGCATGTTCTGCTTTCAATGCCAGGAAGCGGCGAGAAACGAGGGCTGCACGACCCGCGGGGTCTGCGGAAAACCCGAGGAGACGGCGAAGCTTCAGGACCTTTTCATCCACACTCTGAAGGGGATCGCCTGGTACGCCCAGCGGCTCGACGCGGCGGCGAAGGAAAGGGCCGGGAAGTTCATCGCCAGGGGTCTTTTCGCCACCATAACCAACGCCAATTTCGACGACAACCGTTTCTACGGGCTGATCTCCCAGGGGCTGGCGCTGCGGGAGTCCCTGAAAAAGGAGCTTCCCGCCCCGGTTTCCGGGGCCCCCGACGCGGCGGTCTGGTTCTCCGCGGACAAGGAGATCATGAAATCCAAGTCCGCGATGGTGGGGGTTCTGGCCACCGGGAACCCGGATGTCCGGTCTCTCCGGGAGTTCCTCATCTACGGTCTGAAGGGCATAGCGGCCTACGCGGAGCACGCCGATGTTCTGGGCCATTCGGATCAGAAGGTCTGGGATTTTCTGGTGGAGGCCCTGAACTCCACGCTGGAGAACCGCAGCATCGACGAGATGGTGGCCCTTCTGATGAAGGCCGGCGAAACCGCCGTCGCCGCCATGGCGGTGCTGGACAAGGCGAACACGTCGACCTACGGCAACCCGGAAATCACCACCGTCAATATCGGGGTGCGGGGCAACCCGGGAATCCTCATCTCCGGCCACGATCTGAAGGACATGGAAGAGCTCCTGAAGCAGACCGAAGGCACCGGCGTGGATGTCTACACCCACAGTGAAATGCTTCCCGCCAATTATTACCCCGCCTTCAAGAAGTTCAAGCACTTCGCCGGCAACTACGGAAACGCCTGGTGGAAGCAGGACAAGGAGTTCGACACCTTCAACGGGCCCATACTGATGACCACCAACTGCATCGTCCCGGTG
>JAKQWJ010000283.1 GCA_029562045.1 Spirochaetota bacterium
CCGCCGCAGGGTTTCCAAAAACGAGGCTTTCCGGTATCTTGTGCCGGAGACGGTGTATGATTTCATCCGAACCAATGGTCTGTACCGGACCGGGGACTGAGGTCCTGAGCGCGCTGGAGGCCTGGATCGGCGGGAAGCTCTCGCCGAAGCGTTTCCGGCACAGCCTCGGGGTCGCCGAACTCTGCGAAAACCTCTGCCGCCGTTTCCGGGTCCATCCGGGCCGGGGCCGCCTGGCGGGGCTGGGACACGACATGGCCCGGGAGTTTCCGCCGGACAGGCTGCGCGAGACGGCTCTGCGGGACGGCGCTCCGGTGGAGGTCTGGGAAGAGGAACACCCGGCGCTCCTCCATGGCAGGGCGGGGGCGGTTCTGCTCCGGGAGCTCTTCGGGGTCCGGGACCAGGAGGCGCTGGAGGCGGTGCGCAGTCACACCCTGGGGGACCGGAAAGCGGGAGCGCTGTCGAAGATCCTCTATGTGGCCGATTACTGCGAACCGTCCCGGGATTTCGTCTCCCCGGCATTCCGGAAGGAGTGTCTGGGTCTGTCCCTGGACGGCATGGTCATCCGGGTCATCGAGGAAAAATGGAGCCACGAAGGCACCTCCGCCGTGGTCCGTCGGGAGGCGACGGCGGATCGGGCCGCCCTCGTGACACGGGACCTGTACCTGCTGCTGAAGGAAAAGCGTGGTGAGGGGTAAAAAAAAGCTCTTCGATAAAAGCAGACTCTTTCTCCTGCTCATTCTTTTGATCCTGGCGGGCAGCGGCCTGTTCTTTTTCTTTCAGGTCAGGACCGACAGGATAACCGCCCTCCTCGCCGGGGGGGAAAGCTTCGCGGTGCATTTCATGATCCGCGACGGGGAAACCCTCCTGTACTCCGAGGTTTTTCTCTACAACCCCCGCACCGGCAAGGGAGCGGTGGTGGACATTCCAGGGAACGTGGGGACCATCATAACCTCGCTGAAACGGGTGGATCGGATCGATGTTCTTTTCGATCCGGACAACCCTGCTCCCTATCGCAAGATGATGGAGAAGTTCCTCGGTCTGGAGATTCCCTTCTTCTGCCTGTTTTCACTGGACGAGCTGGAGCGCTTCGTGGATGTTCTGGGGGGCTTGGAGATCTTCATCGCCAACTCCATCGAGACCGACGGCCGGGGCAACAGGGTTTTTCTCCCCTCGGGCAACGTTCTCCTGGACGGCAGCAAAACCCGGGCCTTTCTGACCTATTACGATCCCGAGGAAACGGAGCTTGATCGGACCGGCAGGGCCCAGAAGTTCCTGCAGGGGATGATGAAAAAATTCGGGGAGGAGGCGCAGTACCTCACCCACGGTGACGTGATGCCCTTTCTCCGGGGCTCGATGGAAACCAATCTCGACGGCCGCGCCCTCTCGGCCCTCATTCGGGAAACGGTCAAACTCGATGTGGACCGCATGGTGTTCCAGCGTGTCCTGGGAACCATGCGGACGGTGGACACCCAGGAACTGCTTTTTCCCCATTTCGAGGGGCAGCTTCTGCGGCAGACGGTGCAGCAGATATATGAAGGTCTGGCCAGCACCGATGTCCGGGGGGCCGGGGACATGACGGTAAGCCTGGAAATCCTGAACGGCACCAAGACCACCGGACTGGCCCGCCGGACCCGGGAGATCTTTCAGAGCTTCGGCTTCGATGTGGTGTCCTTCAGCAACGCGGAGGACCAGGATCTGGAGAAGACTGTGGTGCTGGACCGGCGGGGAAACCCGGAAAACGCCGGAAAAGTGGCGCAGGTGATCCGCTGCAACCGGGTGCTCACGGAAATACCGGAAAATGCCGCCCAGGTCCCGGTGGATGTGACGGTCATTTTAGGAAAGGATTTTGATGGAAGATACTGCAAATAGCAGGACCCTCGCGGTGGAGGTGGCGGAATTTCTGGACTCCCACAAAGGCGGGGATACGGTGGCCCTTTTTATCGGAGCCATCTCGTCTTTTACGGATTGTTTCGTCATCACCACGGCGACCAGCGAGGCCCATATGCGGGGGCTGCGCAAGAACCTTCTGGACATGCTGGGGGAGAGGAAAATTGACCTTCCCCATCGGAAAAGAAGCGCCGTCGGCGATGGTTGGATGCTTCTTGACTGCGGCAACCTGGTGATCCATGTGATGACCCAGGAGAAAAGGGCCTTTTACGACCTGGAACGCCTCTGGTTCGAAGGCGAGATCCTGTATCAGTCGTCCTCGAAATCGTCGTAATCCAGATCTTCGTCGTACTCCTCCTCTTCGTACTCTTCTTCTTCTTCTTCTTCGTAATCCTCTTCTTCGAACTCGTCATCTTCCAGATCGTCCTCGATGTCCTCATCCATATCGTCGAAATCATTTTCCTCTTCGTCGTCCTCGTCCTCGTCTTCTTCGAAAAAATCGTCTTCTTCTTCCTCCTCCTCGAAATCGAAGTCGTCCTCGTCGTCGCCATACATGTATGTGATGAGGTATTCTTCCAAAAGTTCTTCCTGTTTCGACATTTTTTCTCCCCCCTTCGTCGAAAAAGATCGGCCCCTGCGATAATCACCTGAAAATCTAAGGGAAGTATATAACTCTGTCAACAGTTTTTTGCAAGCTTCCCCGTCGCGGCGGAGCCGGGGTTTCATTGCATTTTCCCGGGATATGCCCTAAGATCCCCGCCATGAAACGGGACGATTTCGACACCCTGCTGGACCTGGCCTTCGAGGAGGATCTGGGCGACCGGGGAGACCTGACCTCCCAGGCGATCTTCGGCGACGAGAGATCCGCGGCGCTTCTTTCGAGCAAGGATACCGGGGTTCTGGCGGGAATGGATTGTTTTGTCCGCGTCTACGCGAGACTGGATCCGGAGGTGCGGGTATCCGCCCTGCTGAAGGAGGGATCTTCTCTGTCGCCGGGGGATCCGGTGGCCCGGATCGAAGGCCGCACCCTGTCCCTGCTGTCGGGGGAAAGGATCGCCATCAACGTCCTGGCCTTTCTGTCGGGGATCGCCACCGCGACCCGGAGTTATGTGGAGGCCGCCGCGCGGAACGGGAGGGCGGTTATTCTGGACACCCGAAAAACCCTCCCCGGTTACCGGCGGCTCTCCAAATACGCGGTTTCCGTAGGAGGGGGCCGCAACCACCGGATGGGGCTCCACGACATGGTGCTGATCAAGGACAACCATATCGACGCGGCGGGGTCCATCACCGCCGCCGTGGGTCGTGTCCGGACCCGCTGGGGGGATCGCTTCCGGATCGAGGTGGAGTGCCGGAACGCCGAAGAGGTGGAGGAGGCCCTTTCGGCGGGGGTCGATATCATCATGCTGGACAACATGAGCGTCTCCGCCACCCGGGAAGCCCTGGCCCTGGGGAAGGGGCGGGTTCTTTTTGAAAGCTCCGGGGATATGACCCGGGAAAAGGTGGCGGAATACGCCGCCACCGGGGTGGATTACATCTCCGTGGGACGGCTCACCCATTCGGTGAAGGCCTTCGACTTTTCCCTCCGGGTCGTGAAGGGAGGGAGCCCGGCGGATAACCTGGTTTGACACGGATGGGATAATTTGTATAATATTCGTGGCTATGGCCGCTGTGGTGCGTGTGCTGTCTCCCGCGAAAATCAACCTTCACTTGGAGGTTTATCCCCGGCGGGAGGACGGGTTTCACGACCTTCTGTCGGTCTTTCAATCCATCTCGCTCGTCGACGAGGTGGAAGCCCGGTCTTTGAAATCCAAGGATGTCTGTTCGATCGAAGGTGATTTCGACTTTCCGCCGGAAAGGAACATCATGCACCGGGCATGGGAATTGTTCCGCCGGGAAACGGGTTTCGCCGGTGGCGTCGCTTTTTCCGTAAAGAAGCGGGTTCCCGAAGGGGCCGGCCTGGGCGGGGGCTCCTCCAACGCCGCGGCGGCGCTGCGGGCCCTGAATCGTCTGTCCGGGCTGGAGCTGCCGCCGGAGGATCTGGCCCGCATCGGCGCCATGGCGGGAAGCGATGTTCCTTTTTTCTGCCTCGAATCGGCGGCCCTGGTTTCCGGGCGTGGAGACAGGGTCTCCGGCCTTCCCCCCCGGACCGATTACGCGGTCCTGCTGGTGGTTCCCCGGATCCACATAAGCACCCGCAGCGCCTACGAGTGGCTGGACGCTGCGGGTTCCCTCTCCCGGCCGGAAACGGACCGGGAATCCGCCCTGCGGCGGAGCTTTCTGCGTGATTCGCCGTCGGACTGGAGGTTTTTCAATTCCTTCTATCCGGTTTTATCCGAAAGGGCGCCGGTTTTCGCGGAAATCAGGAAAGAACTCGTAGGACTGGGCGCGGCTTACGCCGGCCTTTCAGGGAGCGGTTCCGGGATGTTCGGTGTTTTTCCCGACCGGCGGGATGCGGAGCGGGCCGGGAAGGTCATGGAGGAGGGTCGGGCGGTAAAAATCGCATTTCCCCTTGAAGGGATGCCGGAGGCCATAGTACAATGATGTCGGCAGCACCGGGCGCAAAAAGGAGAACCCCATGCAGATCACGGACATCCGCATCAGGAAGGTGAGTTCGGAGGGAAAGCTCAAGGCTTATGTCACCGTAACCTTCGACAACTGTTTCGTCGTGCACAACGTGAAGGTCATCGAGGGGAAGACCGGAGTCTTCATCGCCATGCCCAGCAGGAAAACGAAAACCGGTGATTACAAGGATGTGGCCCATCCCATCAATTCCGATTTTCGCAGCGAACTGCAGAAACGTATTCTCGAAGCCTACGAGAATATGGGAGCGGATGTGGAAACGACGGAAGCCGAACTGGAGGATTGACGGAGAATCGCGCCGACCTCTTCCATCCGCAATTTTTCTGTCATTGGGACGTCGGCAAGCGGTAAGCCCCCGGGTTTTGATCCCGGTATTCGTAGGTTCGAATCCTACCGTCCCAGGAAGATATCCATAACGAGGGAAACAAGGAGTATCCAGGTGGAACAAAACGCTTTACGCGCCGTGATGCGCGAAAACATGGGAAAAGGGGCCAACAGCCTCCTCAGAAAACAGGGAAAGATCCCCGCCATCGTGTACGGGGGGATCCAGGCGACCCCCGTTGCCGTCGACGAAAGGGAGTTCGCGAACAAATTCCGCGGCATTTCGGAAAGTTCGATCATCACCATGGAGATCGACGGCCGGATCCAGGAAGTCCTGATCAAGGACTACCAGGAAAACCTGCTCAACGGGAAGATCCTGCACATCGACTTCTACGCAGTGGACAAGGACCGGCTTCTCCGCTCCCGCGTGCCGCTCCGGTTCACCGGGTCCGCCAAGGGCGCCCGGGATGGGGGCATCGTGGAGGCCCATCTCCACGAAGTGGATGTGGAGTGTCTGCCCCGGAACCTTCCCGGGGAGATCGTGCTGGACATCACGAACCTGGATACGGGGCACGCGATCCACGTCAAGGATCTGCCGAAAATGGAAGGCGTGAAATTCCTCAATCCCGCGGACGCCGTGGTCGTCGGCATCAGCCACACCAGGGCCGAGGTGGCGCTGGAACAGGCGGTCGTGGACGAAGGGGCTGGGGACGCTCCCAAGGAAGCCGCCCCCGCCGGAAGTCCCCCGAAAGCCGCCCCTTCCGGGAGTCCCCCGAAAGCGGGTTGACCGCTGGATCTTCTCGTCCTGGGCCTGGGAAATCCGGGATCGCGTTTCTCCCGGAGCCGGCACAACGCGGGATTTTTCGTGGTGGACCGCATGGCCCGGAGCCTGCGGGTGGGCATGCGCAAACCTCTGTTTCGCCCCTGCCTCTACGGACGGGCGGACTGCGGGGGGAGCCTCGTCCATCTGGCGAAGCCTCTGACCTACATGAACCGGTCCGGAGAGGTCCTGCCGTATCTACTCCGCCGGACAGGGACGCCTCCCGGGGGGCTCGTCGTCGTATGCGACACCATGGACCTGCCCACGGGGAGGCTGCGGCTGAAAACCCGGGGAGGCTCCGCCGGGCACAGGGGCCTGCAATCCATCATCGCCGCCCTGGGAACGGAGGATTTCCCCCGGCTGTACCTGGGAATCGGGAGACCCCCGCCGGGGGTGGAGGTGGTGTCCCATGTTCTGGGTCCCTTCGGCCCGGAGGAGGAGGGGGAAATTATGGGTGCGGTGGAGCGGGCCGCGGAGGCTCTGCTCCGTCTGACCGGAGAAAAACCGGAAACGGTTATGCATGCAATCAATGGGTCCTGAAGCGCCACTGGTCCGGGAAGTCCGCCGTTTCTGGAAGAGACGGCGCATCCCCCGGGGAATAAAAGTCCTGGCCGCCCTCTCGGGGGGGCCGGACAGCACGGCTCTCACCGCGGCCCTGGGGGAGCTTCGGGAAAGCCTCCATTTCGAGCTGTTCATCGCCCACTACGACCATGGCATCCGGTCCCCGGAGGAATCGGC
>JAKQWJ010000286.1 GCA_029562045.1 Spirochaetota bacterium
CGCGGTGGACGCCGCGGCGGGGGTCCTGAAACTCCGGGCCGGGGAGGAGGCCTTCATCCCCCTGGCCCCCTCCATCCCCCTGGGGGGCTCCACCCTCCTGGAAATGGACATCAAGGTCGTCTCCCGCCGGGATGAAATCCCCGCCCCGCCCCAGCCGCCCCCGGGTCCGGCCCTGAGGCCCCCGGCGCCGACGACCCTGGGGGACGTCACCGTCCAGTCCGGCCCCTCGAAGGTGACGCTGCCGGAATGGAAAGCCCCCGAGCCTCCCCGGATCGTGGACGACCCGGTGATGGGTTTCGTTGCGGCGGGCGGGGCGCCGATGCCGCTGCCGGAGTTCCGGGAAAGCGCGGATTTCACCCGGATGCGGCTGCCTCTGGCCGAATACGGCCCGGCCTTGACGGGAATCTACTTCCGCAACAACAACACCTACCGGGACCTGGAGGTCCGGGGGATCAGGGTCTACGACCCCTCGTCCCGGGGTGACTACCGGCCCCTCAACCCCGCATCCACCGCGGCGGACGCGGAAATCCTGATGCACGGCGTGCCGGTCCGCAGGGAATCCAACAGCATCGACGATCTGATCCCGGGGGTCACGCTGGAGCTGCGCAGTCCGGGCCCCTCCCCCGTCTCCCTTCGGGTGGAGCCGGACAGGGAAGGGATCAAGAATTCCCTGATCCAGTTCGTGGGGAACTATAACAAGATCCTCGCGGAGATCAACATCCTGACCCGCCGGGACGACAGCATCATATCCGAGATATCCTACCTCTCCGGGGAAGAGCGGGAGAAGGCGAAGGAGAAGATGGGGATCTTCCAGGGGGATCTGACGCTGATGCAGATGCGGAACACCTTCCAGGGCATCATGATGAACCCCTACCCCACCTCCCGGGGCCGGGAACTGTCGCTCCTGGCCCAGATCGGGATCTCCACCAATACCCGGCCCGGGGGAGGCATCGACGCGACAAAGCTCCGGGGCTACCTGGAGATCAACGAAGCGCTGCTGGACCAGGGTTTGCAGACGAATCTGCCCGCGGTGCGGGAACTTTTCGGCTCCGATTCCGACGGGGATCTCATCCCCGACACCGGGGCCGCGGTGGCGATGGACAACTATATCCGGCCCCTGGTGCAGACCGGCGGAATCCTGTCCTTGAAGACCGGCGGCATCGATTCCCAGACCGCCCAGACCACCCGGCGGATCGAGACCTACAACCAGTATCTGGAGCGTTACGAAAAGGATTTGAAGAAGAAGTTCGGCGTCATGGAAGGGGCGCTGGAGGGACTGGAAAAAAGTTCCCAGACCATCGACAATTTCAACAAGAGCGGATCCGCCAACCGGTAATCCAGGGGGCGGCCCGGCTTCAAGGAGTTATCGTGAAAATTGCCATCGACGGACATCCCATAGATTTCACTCTGGAGCGGGAAAGGACCTTCGCGGATGTCTACCGGGAGCTGGAAGCCTGGCTTGCCGGCCGGGGGAGGAGAATCTCCGGACTTTCCGTCGACGGCCGGGAGGTGGATCCGGAAAACCGGGAACAGGTCATGGGCCGCCGGATCGATGCCGTCGCCTCGGTGGATCTGAGGACCCGGAGCGAGAGGGAAACGGCCCATCACGAGCTTTCGGTCATTCTGGATTATTTCTCCCTGCTGGAGCGGGCTCTGGCGGAGGATCCCGCCGCGGCGATCCCCATCCTCGGCGAGTACCCCTACATCCGGCAGGGGCTTTTCCGCCGGCTGGGGGACTCCCTTTTTCCCGATGAGGGGGGAATCGTCCGGGAAGACGAACTCCTGACGCGCCTGACGGAGGGACAGAGCCCCCTGGGCCCGGAAGAACGGAAGACTCTGGGGGCTTTCTCCCGGGAGATAATGCGGTCCGCCGCCGAAAGGATCCGGGAAATCTCCGAAACCCGCTCCGAGACCGCCGCCCTGATCCGGCTGCTGGAGGAGACGAAACCGCTTCTGGAAAACGTGCCGGTCCTGCTCCAGACCGGGAAGGACCGGGAGGCGATGCGGAACCTCATGGGCTACACCGAACTGGCCCTGAAAGCGACCCGGCTCCTGTCCCTGCACCCGTCGGATTCCCCCGGAGAGACGGACGCGTTCTGCCGGGAGCTGAACGAAGCGCTGCGGGAGCTCACCGAGGCCTTCCGGA
>JAKQWJ010000298.1 GCA_029562045.1 Spirochaetota bacterium
CATCGTTCGGCTCGACCAGGTGCCGGACGAGGAGCTGGACACGCTGGCCCGCCGCGGCTTCACCGCGCTGTGGCTGATCGGGGTGTGGGAGCGCAGCGCGGCCTCGCGGACTATCAAGCGGCGCATGGGCAATCCGGAGGCCGAGGCGTCGGCCTACGCGCTGGCGGACTACGCGGTGGCCGCCCGGCTCGGTGGGGAGCCGGCGCTCGCCGACCTGCGCGATCGCGCCTGGCGGCGAGGCATACGCCTGGCGAGCGACATGGTGCCCAACCACACCGGCATCGACTCCCGCTGGATGATTCAGCATCCGGACTGGTTCATCCAGACCTCCCATCCGCCCTTCCCGTCCTACAGCTTCAACGGGGAAAATCTCTCCCACCACCCCGACGTGGGGCTTTTCCTGGAGGACCATTACTACGACCGCAGCGACGCGGCGGTGGTCTTCAAGCGGGTCCACTGGCCCAGCGGCGACACCCGGTACATCTATCACGGGAACGACGGGACCCACATGCCCTGGAACGACACGGCCCAGCTGAACTTCCTGATCAGGGAGACCCGGGAGGCGGTCATCCAGACCATCCTGCATGTGGCGCGGAACTTCCCCATCATCCGTTTCGATGCCGCCATGACGCTGGCGAAGCGGCACTACCAGAGGCTCTGGTACCCCGAGCCCGGCTCCGGGGGGGACATCCCCTCCCGGGCGGAACGGGGCCTCTCCCGGGACGAGTTCAACCGGCTCTTTCCGGAGGAGTTCTGGAGGGAGGTGGTGGACCGGGCCGCGGCGGAGTGCCCGGACACCCTGCTTCTGGCGGAGGCCTTCTGGATGATGGAGGGGTACTTCGTCCGGACCCTGGGAATGCACCGGGTCTACAACAGCGCCTTCATGAACATGCTCAAAATGGAGGAGAACGAAAAGTACCGGGCCACCATCAAGAACACCCAGGAGTTCGATCGGGACATCCTCAAGAGGCATGTCAATTTCATGAACAACCCCGACGAGGAAACCGCCATCGCCCAGTTCGGCGACGGGGACAAGTACTTCGGGGTCTGCACCCTGATGGTGACCATGCCGGGCCTTCCCATGTTCGGCCACGGTCAGATCGAGGGTTTTCAGGAAAAATACGGCATGGAGTTCCGGAGGGCCTACCGGAACGAGGAGCCGAACCCCGGCCTGGTGGAGCGGCACGAACGGGAGAACTTTCCACTTGTGAAAAAACGCTATCTCTTCGCGGAGGTGGAAAACTTCCTGCTCTACGATCTGTACACCGAGCACGGGGGGGTCAACGAAAACGTCTTCGCCTATTCCAACCGGCAGGGGGGGGAAAGAACCCTGGTGCTGTACAACAACGCCTACTCCTCCGCCTGGGGCTGGATCAGGCTCTCCTCGGCCTTTGCGGAAAAAACCCCGGAGGGGGAAAAGTTCCTGGTTCAGAGGACCCTGGGGCAGGGGCTGGATCTGCATTCCGGCGAGGACTGGTACTGCATTCTCCGGGAGCAAAGATCGAACCGCTGGTACATCCGCTCCAGCCGGGAAATTCACGAGAAGGGCCTCTTTATCAATCTGCGGGGCTACGAATCCCAGGTCTTTCTGGACCTCTACGAGGTGCAGGACGACCGCTCCGGAACCTGGCGGCGGCTGGCGGAATCCCTGAACGGGGCGGGGGTGGAGAGCGTGGAGGAGGCGCTGCGGGAGATGGTCTTCAGCCCGGTGTACTCCGCCTTCCGGCCTCTGGTGGACCACTGGTTCCCGGCGCTTTCCCCGTCCATCTTCGACGGCGGGGAGGGGCTCTCCGCGGACGAGGAAGACGGTTTCCGGGCCGCCTATGGGGAGTTCCTGCTCCGGGTCGGCTCTTTCCGCGGGGAGGAGAGGGACGCGGACAGGGGAGTCCGGGAGGCTGTCGCGGGACTGGGGGCCCTTTCCCGGGTCTTCTCCGTTCTGGGCCGGGATGGAGGCCCGACGGAAGAAAAGCCGAAGCCCGGAAAGTCCCGGAAGAAGCCGGGCGCCGGGAAGGAAAAGAAGATCCCGGACCCGGCGGAAACGGGCTGGGAGTTCATGACCCTCCGGGGGCCGGGGGTTCCGGCTGCGCGGGAACTGGCCTTCTGCTGGGTCCTTCTCCGGGGCCTGGGCTTCGGGGTGGGAGAGAGGGGAAAGAGGCCCACCGAAACGGCCCGCCTTCTGGTGGAGGATCTGGCGCTGGACCGGGAAGCGGCCAGATTCTTCGGCCGCTCCGGGGCCTCCGAGGTCGGCGAACGGCTCAGGCTTCTCCTGAAAGTTCTGCTGTTCCGGGAAGACTGGTTCGACGGGGCCCGGAGATTCGACGATCCCGGGGCGGGGGCGCGGATAGACCTGGAGAGTCTTCTGGGGGATCAGGACGCGGCGATCTGCGCGGGGGTCAACAGCTTTCAGGAGGTTCTCTATTTCAACCGGGAAGGCTTCTTCGCCCTGGCCTGGTGGATGACCGCCGCGGCCCTCACCCGGAGAGCCCTGGAGGACGAAAGGTTCGACCCGGGGGCGCTGCGGAAGGCCCCGGAAATCGCCATGGCGGGACGATGGGTCGGCGGGGCCGAACCCTCGGGGTACCGGCTGGAGGAACTCTACGACCTCCTTGACCCGGACTCCGATCTGGGAAAGCCGGATCTCCACCGCTGAGGGGGGCTCGGGGGCAGGTCCCGGGCCTCCGCTCCGCGCCGCCGGAAAAAACGGTCCGGTGGTTGTCAAGGAAAAGGGTATACGGTAGTATACCCGCCATGGGGAAAGCTCTGCTCATCGCCGGCTCTGACGGCTCCTTCGGGGCCGGTCTGGTTCGGGATTTTCTGCTCCGGGGCGACCGTGTCGCGGCGGCTCCGATGTCCCGGACGGCGGGTTCCCCCCTGGAGGCAGACCCGCCGGGGGAGCTCCGAACCCTTTCCTGGAACCCCCGCTCGCCCCTGTCGGCCCGCAATCTGGTTCTGGAAACCCTGAGGGCCTTTGACGGCATCGATGAGGCCGTCATGGTTTACGCCCCCGGGGGAGAGGAGGGAGCCTTCCACGAACTGTCCTCCGCGGAGATAGAAGGCGCGGTGGACGGAGCCATCAAGGGGTACGCCTATTTTTTACGGGAAATTCTGGGGCTCTTCCAGAAACGGGGGGCGGGGGTCCTGACCTTCGTCCGCTACGACGGCGGCGTCACCGCTCTGCCGCCGCTGCAGTCCGCCGCGGGGGGGGCCTTCAGATTCCTCGCGGAGAGCCTCTTCGCCCAATACCGCAACGAACCGGTGGTGATTCGGGGTTTTTATTCCGCCCTGCCGGAGTCGGAAGACTTTCGACGGTACATCCTGAGCTTCGCGGACCGGCCGGACAAAACGGCGGGAAAATGGCTGAAATTTTCCGGATTGACCGGTCTTTTATCTTTCGGGAGAAAATGATCATGAAAATCTGGTTCAAGCTCCTGGCCGGAACAGCGCTGGGAACCGTGCTGGGGCTGTATCTGCCGGAGTACACCGGAGAGACCTTCAAGGCTTTCGCCTATTTTTCCGGTCTGGCCGTACGGATCGGACGCTACGCGCTCCTTCCCCTTCTGTTTTTCGGGCTTACCGTCGCCGCCTACGAATTGCGGGGGCAGCGCAAACTCCTGGGAATGTACGGAAAAACCCTTCTCTACGCCGCCGCCACGAGCCTGGGCATGATCATCGTCGGAATCGTGCTGATTTCGCTGCTGTCCCCGGGCAGGATCCCCATCATCATCGAAAACCATATCCCCTCGGAGAGGCCGGATATCGGCGGGCTGCTGCTGCAGGTGTTTCCGGACAACCTTTTTTCCCTCTTCTCCGGATCCGGCGATTTCCTTTTGCCTCTCCTGTTCTTCGCCGTCTTCCTGGGCGTCCATCTGACCTTCGACCGGCAGATCAGCCGCCCCCTGGTGGAGATCGCCGATTCCCTGTCCCGGGTCTTCTATCACATGAACAGCTTCATCACCGAGTTCATCTTCATCGGCTGCATCGCTCTGGCGGGCTCCCTGGTGATGAACATCCGGAGGATCACCGAAATCGGTCTCTTCGTCGAGCTTTTCATCGTCCTGGGCCTGTTTTCCCTGGTGGTGGCCTTCGCGGTTTTTCCCGGGATCCTGTATCTCCTGGGGGGAAAGAAGGCTCCCTTCCGCTGGATGCAGGCCCAGCTGGCCCCCGCCCTGACGGCCTTTCTCTCCGGAGACGTGTACTTCAGCCTGGGGCTCCTGCTCCGCCACGGGAAGGAAACCCTGGGCATTCCCCGCCGGGCCGGAGTGGTGACCTACCCCTTCGCCGTTCTTTTCGGCCGGGGAGGCAGCGCCATGGTGACGGCGATCTCCTTCATCGTCATTCTGCATTCCTACTCCAGCCTGGAAATAGGGCTGTCCCAGATCCTCTGGGTGGTTATGGTGAGTTTCGGCATCTCCTTTCTGCTGGGGGCCGTGCCGGGGGCGGGAACGCTGGTGGGGATCGGGGTCATTTCTTCGCTGTACGGCCGGGGGATGGAGGAAGGTTTTCTCATTCTCCGGCCCATCGCCCCGATTCTTGTCGGTCTGGGGGCCTTCCTCGATGCGGTGTCCGCGGCCTTCGTGTCCACTCTGGTATCGGACAACGCGAAACTCACCCGGGATATGGAAAACCGGGAGACGATCTGAGGTCTATATCCGCAACCGCAGCCCCAGGCCCGCGCCGGCCATGAGGCCGTCGTAAAAGGGAGCCGGGTCCCAGATCCGGTAAACCGGCAGCAGGGTCCGGAGGCGGATGGACAGGCCCAGGGACCGCGTCAGGTTCCACTCCAGAGCGGCTTTTATTTCCCAGTGCAGAAACCGCATCTTCTGAATGAAGTAGGAGCCCACCTCGCCGGCGGGTGAGTCGCCGTGGCGGATGATGGGGATTTTGAACGAGAAGGCCGGTCCCGTCCCCAGCGTGACTGAAAGCGTGTCAGGGGTGATGGAAAAACTGCGGGCCGCCAGGGAGTCCACCAGGACGACCAGGGTCCCCGCCGCATCGGCGTATTCGATTTCCGCCGGCAGGGCCTTTCCGTCCCGGTAAAAATAGTCGAGGCCGTAAAAACCCATTTCAGGCAGAAGGAAAAAATCCCGGCCCAGACTGAAGGAGGCGCCCGCCCCCCAGACGCCCAGTATGGGGCTGGGGGCGCTGTCGCCGTCGGAGTTGCCGAGCCACAGAGTGTCCCGGAAAAACTCGACCCCCCGGAAACGACGGGTCTCCTGGGCGAAGGACGCCGATGCGACGAGAAGGACGAGAATCGCGGGGAGGAGGATTTTCCGTCTGGCTGAACCGCTCATACAGATACAATTGTATCACGCCGGAAAACCTTTCCAAAGAGTTTTTCCGAGGTTTCGGATTCCGCGCCGGGCCTCAGTAGCTCCTGGCGAAAACGGCCAGGGTCGTCGCGGGTTTGCCGCAGACCACACAGCCTCCGGAGGCCCGCTCCCCGCCGTCGAAGGGGAGGACCCGGATTGTGGCCTTGGTCTCTTCCTTCACCCGCGCCTCGCAGGCGGGGTCGCCGCACCAGCCCGATTCCGCGAAGCCTCCGTCGGCCTCGAAAAAGGCCGCGAGTTCCCCGTAGGAGGATATGGACGCCGTGTTGCTTCGGCGGAACTCCAGGGCCCTCCGGTACAGGGATTGCTGGATCTCCTCCAGCAGGGCCTCCACCCTGTCGGGCAGTTCCGGGAGGGCGACGGAGATCTTCTCTCCCGTGTCCCGGCGCACCAGGACCGCCTTGCCGGCCTCCATGTCCTTGGGACCCGTTTCGATCCGGATGGGCACGCCCAGAAGCTCCCACTGGGCGAACTTCCAGCCCGGGGAGTTGTTGTCGTCCGGGTCGTATTCCACCCGGAACCGCCCCCGCAGGCCGTTCAGCAGCTTCTCCGCGTAGGCCAGGACCTGGTCCCGGTTGGCGGTCTTGAAGATGGGGATCACCACCGCTTGGGTGGGGGCGATGCGGGGAGGGAGGACCAGGCCCTTGTCGTCCGAGTGGGCCATGATCACCGCCCCGATGAGCCGGGTGGAAGCCCCCCAGGAGGTGGCCCAGACATGGGAGAGGTTGCCGTCCTTGTCCTGGAAGGTGACATCGAAAGCCTTTGCGAAGTTCTGCCCCAGGTTATGGGATGTCCCCGCCTGCAGGGCCTTTCTGTCCTGCATCATGGCTTCGATGGCGTAGGTGTTCACCGCCCCGGCGAACTTTTCGGACTGGCTTTTCGTTCCCGTCAGGACCGGGAGGGCCAGGTAATCCTCGGCGAAGCGGCGATAGACCTCCAGCATCCTCAGGGTCTCCTCCTGGGCCTCCTCCGCCGTGGCGTGGGCGGTGTGCCCCTCCTGCCAGAGGAACTCGGTGGTTCTCAGGAAGAGCCGGGTCCTCTTCTCCCAGCGCAGGACATTGGCCCACTGGTTGATCAGAAGAGGCAGGTCCCGATAGGACTGGATCCACTTCTTGTACATGCTCCAGATGATGGTTTCCGAGGTAGGACGGATCACCAGGGGCTCTTCCAGCTCCTCTCCCCCGGCATGGGTCACCACGGCGAGTTCGGGAGAGAAGCCTTCCACATGTTCGGCTTCTTTTTTGATGAAGCTCTCGGGGATCAGCAGCGGGAAATAGGCGTTCCGGT
>JAKQWJ010000315.1 GCA_029562045.1 Spirochaetota bacterium
CCGCCGAGACGGCCTTCACCTCCATAAGCTTTCAGCAGATCCAGGACCTGAAAAAACGCCGTCCCCGAAAAGGGCGCAGGATCGAAAAACTCCGGGCCCGGTCCGACATTTTCCTCACCACCATCCTCATCGGCAACAATCTGGTCAACATCACCGCCTCGGCCGTCGCCACGGAGATGACCATCCGCGCCTTCGGCTCCAGCCTCATCGGGGTCTCCACCGGCGTGGTTACCCTGGTGGTGCTCATCTTCGGCGAGGTCACCCCCAAGCGGCTGGCCATGGGGCACAACGAAACCATCTGCGTCCACACCGTGGAGATCATCTTCGTTCTGTCCTGGGTCCTGCAGCCGGTGATCTTCCTCATCGGGGCGGTGAGTTTTTTTCTGACCCGCCTCTTCGGACCCGCCCGGGGGCAGAGACTCACCCTGGACGGAGTCCTGCATGTGGTGGATCTGGCGGAGGACACGGGGGTCCTGGAAAACGACAAGACCCGGATGATGCGCAGCATCCTCCGCTTCAGCGAGGTCACGGTGAACACCATCATGACCCACCGGATGGATGTTTTCAGCCTCTCCGCGGGGGAAACGGTGGAGGCGGCCATCGGCAGGGTGCATCGGGAGGGCTATTCCCGGATCCCGGTCTACGAGGGCGACCCGGAGAACATCGTCGGGGTCGTCCTGGGGATGGACATCTGGAAGGCCCACCATCAGGGTCGGGGGGACACTCCGCTGCGGCGGCTGATGATTCCCCCGGTTTTCGTGCCCCAGAACCTGAGCGTTTACCGGCTCCTGTCCATCTTAAAGAAGGAGAAGCTGAACCTGGTGGTGGTGCTGGACGAGTACGGCGGGCTGGCGGGGATCGTCACCTACGAGGACCTCATCGAGGAGATCCTGGGGGAGATCTACGACGAGGACGAGGAGAAGGACGGGGAGAAGATACGCCCCAACCCGGACGGGTCCTATCAGATCCAGGGGGACACGCCGCTGTACCGGATCAACGATCTTCTGGACACCCGCTTTCCCATCCGGAAGGGCCGCCAGACCCTGAGCGGCTTCCTTCTGGAGCGGGCGGGGAACATCCCCCGGAAGGACGAGGAGGTCGCCACCGGGGAGGGGGTCTTCATCATCGAAACCGTCCACCGGGAGAGGATCGTCTCGGTCCGTTTCGTTCCCGCTCCCCGGGAAGATGCCTGAATCCCGCACTTTTTATTGATAACCCCTCGCTTTTATGATAAAAACGGTGCATAATGTCTCGTCCATCAAACACAGGAGGAGTGTGCATGAAGAAAATCGTAACGGCCGTTCTGTTGACAGCCCTGGTCCTCACGGGGGCCTTCGCCGGCGGGCAGAAGGACGCCGGAGTGGAGAAGGTGAACCTGATCATCGCCACCGGCGGGACTTCGGGAACCTACTACCCCTTCGGCGGGGCCATGGCCCAGATCTGGAACACCCATATCCCGGGGATGAACGTCACCGCCCAGGCCACCGGGGCATCGAAGGAAAACATCCGGCTGGTGGGCAAGGGCGAGGCTGAGCTGGCCATCGTCCAGAACGATGTCATGGATTACGCCATGAAGGGCATCGAGCTTTTCAACGGCGAGAAGGTGGAGACCTTCTCCACCGTGGCGACCCTGTACCCCGAGATCGTCCAGATCGTCGTGGCCAAGGACTCCAACATCAAATCGGTGGCGGACTTCCGGGGCCGCAGCGTCTCCGTGGGCGACGCAGGAAGCGGGGTGGAAGCCAACGCGAAGCAGATCCTGGAGGCCTACGGGCTCGGCTTCAACGACATCGCCGCCAAGAGGCTTTCCTTCAAGGAATCCGCCGCGGCGCTGAAGGACAAACAGATCGAGGCCTTCTTCGTGACCGCCGGCTCCCCGAACCCGGCCATCCAGGAGATCGCCACCATCGGCGGGATCAGGCTACTGTCCCTGGATCCGGCGGAAAAGGCGAAGCTCATGGACAGGTACAAGTTCTACACCGCCATCACCATCAAAAAGGAAACCTACAACGGCATGACCGAGGACGCCCAGACCGTGGCGGTCAAGGCGACCCTCATCGTCAAGAAGGGCCTGGCGGACAAGGTGGTCTACGACCTCACCAAGACCCTCTTCGATCAGCAGGCGGCCCTGGCCCAGGCCCATTCCAAGGGGAAGGAGCTTACGCTGCAGGGCGGCGTCCAGGGGGTGTCGGTTCCCTTTCATCCCGGGGCGGAGAAGTACTTCAGGGAAAAAGGCGCCATAAAATAGCCATCGGTGACGAAGCCGGTAAAGCCGGGACGACCCAGGTCTCCCGGCCTTTCCTTTTTTTCCCCCCGGGTCATCCTCCCGGGGGCCCTGGTTCTGGGCGTTCTGGCCGTCTCTCCGGTTTTCCGGATGTTCGTGGTGGAGACCGTCCCGGACCGGGGAGTCGTTTTCCTCCGGCCCTTCGCGCCGGGCTACGAGTTTTTTCTGTCCTACACCCATTCGGTCAATAAAAGCGAGATCATCGACCGTTTCGGGCTGCGGGAGGACGGTTCGGTCATTCTCCGGGGAAG
>JAKQWJ010000337.1 GCA_029562045.1 Spirochaetota bacterium
GCCGCTGGGCCGGGTCTACCAGGCCGGGACCCTGAGCGGCAACCCCCTGGCGGTGGCGGCGGGGATCGCCACCATCGAAAAGCTCCGCCGGACCCTCCCCTACGACCGGCTGGCGGCCTTTGCGGAACGGATAGCGGAGAGTCTGAACCGGGCCGCCGGCGCCGAAGGCCGGGATTTCCATGTGGCCCGGGCCTTCGGCATGTTCACCCCCTTCTTCAAACGGGGACCGGTGCGGAACCTGGAGGACGGGAAGGGCTGCGACACCGGCCGCTACGGGAGGTTTTTCCGGGGAATGCTGGACCGGGGCTTCTATCTGCCCCCCTCCCAGTATGAACTCTGCTTCACCTCCGCCGCCATGGGGGAGGGGGAGATCGACCGCTTCATCTCCGCCGCCGGAGAGGCCCTGACGGAGGCATTCGGAAAACCATGAGATTCCTCCACGCCGCAGACCTGCATCTCGCCACGGCGGAACGGGCCTATTCTCTGGGGGCGCTGGAGGAGATCATCCGGATCGCGGCCCGGGAGAAGTGCGGAGCCATCCTGCTGGCGGGGGATGTTTTCGATTCGTACAGGGACATGGAGGCCCTGCGGGGGGAGTTCCGGGATCGACTGGAATCCCTCCCCCCGGACTGCGCGGTTTTCTTTATTCCGGGGAACCACGAGGAGCTGCGGAGCCCGTCGGGCCGGGCTCCCCTGTCGGGCCTGGACCTGGGAAGGGCCCGCATCCCGGAGGAGACTCCTTTCCAGCTGTTCTCCCTCTCCCCGGAGGCGGAGCTTCTCTGCCTGCCTTTCCGCCGGGATTATTCAGACTACCGGAACTGGCCGGCGCCTCCGAAGAAGAGACCCCTCAGGATCCTGCTGGCCCATGGACTGGTTCCGGGGATCGTCTACACCGGCCCGGAGGAGGAGTCTCCCGCGGGAACCATCGACCCGGACCTTTTCGGCTATCTGAGCATCGACCTTGCCGCCCTGGGGCATATCCATGCCGGGTCGATCACCCGGATCGGGGACACCACGGTGGCCTATCCCGGGTCGGCCCGGGTCTGGCGGGAGGGGGAGACCGGCCCCCGGCAGGTTTTTCTGGGCGCCACCGACACGATTCCCCCCCGGCTCGTCCCGGTCAGACTCGAGTCGGCGGGGGCCTTCGTGCCGCTCTCCCTGTCGGTGGGCCTGGACGGGGAGGTCCGCCTGCCCCAGGACTTCGGGACGCCGGGAAAGATGGACTGGCTGCATCTGGAGGTCTCCGGAGTGGTGGAGGATGAAAGGCCGGTCCTGGAAGAGGCGCGGAAGATCGTCACGAGTCTGGAAAAAAACTGCCGCCGGGTCACTACGGATACGGCGGGCCTGGAAGTTCTGGCGGGTATCTCCACCCATCCCCTGGCCCGGGAATTCCTGAAGCGTTGGGAAGCTCTACTGGCGCAGGGCGGCGGCGCGGCGGGGGACGGAGGCGCGGCGGGGGACGGAGGAGCGGGCTCCGGGGTCCGGGCGACGACGGAGGGCGGGGGAGCCGCGGCCGGAGGCGCCGGCCCCGGGGAAAACGACCCCCTCGCGGCGCTGCTGCTGGCCCGCCGGAAGGGCCTCTCGGCGCTGAAGGCCGTCTTGGAGGGGCGCCGATGATCCTCCGCCTTGTCATCGACAACTTCGGAAAATTCCGGGGACGGAGCTTCGATTTCGGGCCGGTGACTCTTTTCTCCGGCCGGAACGAGGCGGGAAAGACCAGCCTCTTCGATGCCCTATTCGACGCCCTCTGCAGCCCCCGGGGGAACAACGATCCGGCCAGACGCCTGAGAGCGCGGTACGGTCAGGACCGGAAGGCCCGCCTGGAGTTCCAGGGTGAGGAGTACGCCATCCCCGCCCCGGACTTCCTGAACCTCTTCGCCATCCGAGCCGGGGATCTGAGTCTGGAGATCGGCTCCAACTCCGAATGGATGAACCGGGTCAAGGCCAACCTCTTTTCCGGAGGAATCGATCCCAGGGAGGTGGTGAGGGCCCTGGAGGAGGACCTCACCAGCACGGCCAGGGGGAGGCTTGCCCGGGAAGAGCGGGATCTCGCGGCGGAACTGCGGGACCTTCGCCTCCGGCTGGACAGGGACCGGGCGGAGCGGGAGGCCTGTCTGGCGGAAGAAAGGCGTGTCCAGGACCTGGACCGGAGGCGCCGGGCCGATGAGGAGATGTCGGCGGCCCTGGCGGGGGAGGTGGCAGAACTGGAGAAAAGCCTCCGCGGGCAGAGGGTCATCAGGGAGCTACGGACCTTGCGGGAGGCCGCCTCCCGACCGGGGGAGAGGAGGAGGCTGGAAGCGGACCTGGTCCGCCTGCGGCGCTTCACCCCGGACGGGCTGGATTCCCTCCGGGGGACGGAGGAGCGGATAAAACGGCTGGGGGAAGAGAAGGAAAAGATCCGGGCGGCCCTGGAAGCGGCGGAGGACGGTTTCCGCCGCCATCTGGAGGAGAAGACCCGGGGGGAGGAGGAGAGGGACCGGCTGGAGCGGGCCCGCGCCCTGGCTGAGGCGCTGAAAGCCTCCCTCGGCGACCGGGAGCGTCTGGTGGAGAGAAAAACCGTCACGGTCCTCCGGGTTCCTCTTCTGGCGGCGGCGCTTCTGTTTCTCGGAGCCGGCCTGGCCTCGTTTTTTCTGCTGCCCCGGGAATACGCCGCAGGGAGTCTCGTTGCGGGGGTCTCCCTCTTCGCCGCCGCCGGGGCTTTCGCCTTCCACCGGGAGACCCGGGAAGACACCCGCCGCTTCGACGGGGCCCTCGCCCAGGCGGCGTGGCGATGGGAGGCCGAAACCGGCGAATCCTGGAAAGGCCTGGGCTACGAGGCGATTCTTGTGGCTTTGGATCGGGCCGCCGAAAAGGCGGTCTCGGCGGCGGAAAAGTTCCGGGCCCTCCGGGATGCCGCGGCGGCCGCGGAAGGCCGTCAGGCGTCTCTGGGAGCGGCTTTCCGGAAGGCCGATGGGGAGCATCAGGAAACCATCCGGGAAGCGCGCTCCTTTCTCGACGGCGCCGGCGCCGCCGATCTGGCGGAGTACGCCCAGGGCCTGGTCCTCCGGAGGCAGGGGGAGGAGCGCCTTGCCGGGGTGGACCGGCTCCTCCGGGAAGGGCGGGACAAATACGGGGCTTCCACCGACGATGAGCTGGAGGCCCTGCTGATGCGACGGGCGGAGGACCTGGGCCGGGAGGCTGCGGACCGGGAGCTGTCCGACGGGGAGGTCCGGGCTTTGGAGAGCCGGCTTCGGGAAAGGAAGACGGAGCTGGACGGCCTCCAGGCGACGGAGCGCAGCGCTCTGGGGGACGTCAGCCTGAAGCTCGGAGCGGTCCGGGAGAGGTTCCGGGGGCTTCCGGAGAGGATCTCCCAGGGGGAGAGGGAAACTGCCTGGATGGAGCTGAGGCTCCGGGAGATCGGGCTCGAAAAAAAAGCCATCGACATCGCCCGGTCCATTTACTCCTCCCTGGCGGAGGATGGGGACGTCATGCTCGGGGAGCTTTCCCGGGAAATCTCCGGGTTCTTTTCCCGCTTCGTCGCGGAAGAGAGGACGGTGGGTCTGGGGTCCTTCTCGCTGACCGTCGCGAAGATTCAGGACGGGGAGGGCGGCCGGCGCGAGGGGGAGCTGCTGTCGTCGGGGACTCGGGACGCCTTTCTGCTGGCCGCCCGGCTGGCCCTGGCCCGGAAATCCGCACCCCCTGACGGCAGGGCGCTGGTAGTGCTGGACGAACCCTTCATGGCCCTGGACCGGCCCCGGACCTCCCGCGCCCTGGAGGCGCTGAAGGACTTTCATCGGGAGACGGGCTGGCAGATCGTCCTTTTTTCCAAGGACGAGACCCTGGAAAAACAGGCACAGGAGATCTTCGGCGGGCTTTTACGGGTGAACCGGTTGTAGCCCTCGGGCAGGGCGGCCGGAGAAGGCCCCAAGGGGCGGGGCGCATGGAACCCTGGCGCTTCAATCCCATGGGCGTAAACAATGCACGACTTGATAATCGCGCAGATATGTATGGAGCCGGCAGAATGGGACGAGCTGTAAAAAATTGGCTTGAGTTCTGCAGTCAGTTTGAGGAGGGGAAGAAACAAGCAGTTTTTCTGCAATGAGGGCTAACCGAAAATTTCCGGGCTTTTATTCATTATTTCCTGAAGCTGTTTCTTGAAGACTGGTACTATGTTTTTTGCAACATCCCAAACCAATTTATAGTTAACTGAAAAATATCCATGTATAAGCTTGTCCCGCATCCCGGCGATGTTCCGCCAAGGTACTTCAGGGTTTTGGACAACCATAAGGTTTGAAATGTTTTTTACGGCCTCTCCTATTATTTCAAGGCTTCGTGTAAAAGCTCGTTTTGCTCTGTCATCCCGAAGGAATTTTTCTTCATCCAGGTTCTGGGTTTCATTTTCCAAAAATCTGATTTCATCCAGAATATGCTGAAACAGTTCTCTATCAGAATGGAACATACTCAACTTCTTCGAGGATTTTTGGTCCGATATAAGGACTTAAGCTGTCAAGGGTGATTAGATCCACTTTCCGCGACAAATTGTCTTCGAGAAAATATGCCAGGTTAATAAAATTGTTATAGTTCAGTTTGTCTGAATAAAACTCAACAAGGATGTCAATATCACTGTCGGGTTTTTGCGTTTTACGAACATAAGAGCCAAAGAGACCAATTTTTTTCACTCCATAAGAAATTATGGACTCCCGATTGGATTTGAGGAAATTTACTATATCTGCTTTTTCTATCATGTGCATCGCCCCAAGTATACTACATTCCGATAAAAAAAGATGTCTGCTTTTTCCTGGGCATTCTGATGGGGCCATTGGGCTAAACCGGAGCAGTCAAAATCGTCGGGGCCGTTTCCGCCCCAGATATAGGGATCTTCAATTTTGGTTAATGTCAGATCCAGGGGTTTTTGGCTTCTGTGTGCAGTTTTTTTAAATCTCACACTAAAGACACAGAAAGAGTCTTAAGTGTTATTGGACTCCATTATTGAGTACCTGACTGTCAGACTGAACAATCCATCTGCTGCTGCGGAATCTGTCACTATAGCTGACACCTGATTCTTCCTGATCTTTGACATTTT
>JAKQWJ010000345.1 GCA_029562045.1 Spirochaetota bacterium
ACGCCCTGGGAAAGGCGGGCCGGGTGGAGGAGGCGGTGGACGCCTACGGCGAGGTTCTGGCCCGTTCGGAGGGCAACATCGCGGCCCTGTACAATCTCAGCCTGCTCCTGGAGTTCCAGGGCCGCAGCCGGGAAGCCTACGAACTCCTGTCCCGGGCGGTGCGCCTCAGCCCCGAAGACCCGGACCTGCTGCGCCGTATGGGGCGTCTGGAGGCCCGGCACGGCTCCCGGAGGGCGGCCATCGAGTATCTGAAGGCCTACCGGGAGAAGGGGGGCGCCGACGGGGAAACCGACCTTTTCCTGGTCCGCCTGCTGGAGGAGGAGGGGCTCTACTCCGATGCCCTGCAGGTCGCGGAGAGTCTGGCGCAGACACGGAAGGACGACCCGGAGGCGCTCTTCGAGCGGGCCTACCTCCTGCTGGCCAAGGCGGAGGAGAAGGCCCCGGGGCTGGAGGCCCTGGCCCGGGCGGCGGAGAAGGGCTATGCGGATAAAAAGCGGGTGTCCGCCCTGCTCCTGGAGGTGCCCGAGGCCTTTCTGCAGGATGTCCGGGCGGCGGTGATCGAAAAGGGTCTTCTCTCCCCGGAGGAGGCCGAAGAGGTCCTGGCGGCGCCCTTCGGAGACCCCTGAGGGGCGTTCGGGCGGCTCGGTGCGCAGCTCCGGGGCTGCCGGTACGCAGCTCCGGGCCCGGGGGATCCGACCGGGCGGCGCCCTTTCCGTTCCGAACGCCGGGGCGGGCAGGCGTATCCGCCTGCCCGGGCCGTCTCGGGGCGCTCCGCCCCGAGGGGCCCTAAACCCCCAGAGCCGTCTTCAACGCGGCGAAGACCTTTTCCGGGTCCGGCGCGGCGTCGATGTTCCGCAGAATTCCCAGATCCCGGTAATGGGCCTCCAGGGGCTCGGTCTGGGCCTTGTAGACCGCGAGCCGGTTCCGGATGGCCTCCACCTGGTCGTCCTTCCGGATGACGAGCCCGGTTCCGCAGCCGTCGCAGATGTCGGGTTTCCGGGGTGGGACGAAGAGGATGTGGAAGGTTTTTCCACACGATGGGCAAAGCCGCCGGCCGGAGAGCCTTTTAACCACCTCGTCGTCGGCGAGGACGAAATTGACGGCGAGATCCGGCGGGGACAGCCGGTCCAGCGCCTCCGCCTGGGGGATGGTCCGGGGAAAACCGTCAAGGATGAAGCCCCGCCGGCAGTCGGGCCGTCCTATCCTTTCCTGCACCAGTTTCACCGTCACCTCGTCGGGGACCAGATCCCCCCGGTCGAGGATGGACTTCACCTGTTTGCCCAGATCGGTGCCCTGGGCCACCGCTTCCCGGAAGAGGTCACCGGTGGAGATATGGGCCATCCCCCCGTGGGAGGCCAGGCGTTTGGCCATCGTTCCCTTCCCCGCGCCGGGGGGCCCGAGAAATATCAGCTTCATGACGTCGCGCTCCTGTGGTTCGATCTGGCCGCCAGAGTAAAGAGGGAACACCCGTCTGTCAATATTCCGCCGAAAAAAGACCCGGATTGATTTTTAGCCGCTTCTCCGCTACGATTGAAAAGGTATCACCGACCAAGGAGCAGGGTATGGATTTCATGAAAAAGTTGCAGGATGGGCTCAACAAGGGGCTGTCCGTTTCCCGGGACCTCATGCTGAAGGCCAAGGACAAGGCTCAGGATCTGGGCGAGAAGGGAGTTCTGAAAATAGAGATCATGCAGCTGGAGGAGCAGGCGGGAAAGCTGGTGGGGAAGCTGGGGGCCCATGTCTTCGAAGCCTTCGGGGAGGGTCGGAAGTCTCTGGACAGAACCGAGGAGATCGACGCCCTCATCAGGGACATCGAAGACGTCCGGCGCCAGATCGAGGAGAAGGAGAGGCAGCTCAAACTGGGGCAGTGAAGGGCCCCGCCGCCGGGCCCTACAGGACCTTCTCGATGAAGGCCCGGGTCCGCTCGTGTTTCGGAGTCCGGAAGATTTCCTTCGGGGTCCCCTGTTCGAGGATGATTCCCTCATCCATGAAGAGGACCTCGTCGGCGGCTTCCCGGGCGAAACCCATCTCGTGGGTGACCACCACCATGGTCATGTGTTTTCCGGCCAGATCTTTCATCACCGCCAGCACCTCGCCGGTCAGTTCCGGGTCCAGGGATGAGGTGG
>JAKQWJ010000017.1 GCA_029562045.1 Spirochaetota bacterium
ACCCGCTGGTGGAAAAAATCACCACTCCGGAAATGCGGTCCGCCATCGACGGGTACCGCGAATCGGCCCGCCACAAATCGGACCTGGAGAGAACCGATCTGGCCAAGGAAAAGACCGGCGTCTTCACCGGCGCCTTCGCCATCAACCCCCTGAACGGCCAAAAGATACCCGTCTGGATTTCCGACTACATCCTCATCTCCTACGGGACCGGGGCCATCATGGCCGTTCCCGCCCACGACGAGCGGGACTGGGAGTTCGCGGTCAAATTCGATCTGCCCATCATCCAGGTGGTGTCCCGGACCGGAGAAGTCTACCGGATGACGGAGGCCGAGACCGGAGAGGGATACTCGGTGAACTCCGGCCGGTTCTCCGGCCTGGCCACGGCGGAATGCCAGAGGCGCATCATCGAGCATCTGGAGAGGGAGGGCATCGGCCGGAAGGCGGTCAACTACAAGCTCCGGGACTGGGTCTTTTCCCGGCAGAGATACTGGGGGGAGCCCATTCCCCTGGTACACTGCCCCTCCTGCGGCATCGTCCCCCTTCCCTACGAGGAACTGCCGCTGACCCTTCCCCCGGTGGAAAGCTACATGCCCACCGGCACCGGCGAGTCCCCCCTGGCGGCCATTTCCCACTGGGTAAACACCAGCTGCCCCGCATGCGGCGGCCCGGGAAAAAGGGAAACCAACACCATGCCCCAATGGGCGGGGTCCTGCTGGTACTACCTGCGCTTTCTGGACCCCCGGAATACCCGGGAACCGGCCTCCCGGGAAGCGGTCGATTACTGGATGCCCGTGGATCTCTATGTGGGCGGAGCGGAGCATGCGGTCCTGCACCTGCTGTACTCCCGGTTCTGGCACAAGGTCCTCCACGAAATCGGCGTGGTGAACAGCTCCGAGCCCTTCATGCGGCTGGTCAATCAGGGAATGATCCTGGGGGAGGACGGCCAGAAAATGTCCAAGTCCCTGGGGAACGTCATCAACCCCGACGACATCGTCCGGGATTTCGGCGCCGATTCCATGCGGGTCTACGAGATGTTCATGGGCCCCCTGCAGGTGTCCAAGCCCTGGTCCACCAACGGCCTGGTGGGGGTCCATCGTTTCCTGGACCGGGTCTGGCGCATATCCGAGAGACCGCTGTCCGACGAGGCCCCGCCCCGGGAACTCGTGCGGCTGCTGCATAAAACCATCAAGAAGGCCGCCCAGGATACGGCGAATCTGGAGTTCAACACCGCCATCTCCCAGATGATGATCTTCATCAACGAGCTGTACAAGCAGGAAACCCTGTTCCGCCGGCTCTGGGAGCCCTTCGTTCTCATCCTCTCACCCTACGCCCCCCATCTGGGGGAGGAACTCTGGGAGAAGCTCGGGAAGACCTCGTCGGTGTCCACCGCCGCCTATCCCGGCTGGGACGAAACGCTGACCCGGGACGAGGTGGTCACGGTGGTCTTTCAGGTCAACGGCAAGGTGCGCTCCAAGGCGGAGCTTCCAGCGGACACGACGGAAGAGGACATGAAAAAAGCCGCCATGGCCAGCGAACGGATACGGAGCCACATTCACGGGAAGACCGTCGAAAAGATCGTCACCGTGCCGGGAAAACTGGTCAACATCGTCGTGAGCTGAGGATGTCCGTTTACCGGGAGCGGCGGCGCCGGGTGGCGGAACATCTGGACGCCCGGGGGGTGGACCTTTTCCTTGTCGCGGATTCGCAGGAGCGCCGCTCCCCGTCCCTCCGCTATCTGTCCGGGCACCCCATGGACGCCCTCCTTTTCCTGGACCGCCGGGGCGGGTCCATCCTGGTCCCCTGGGATGTCCCCATGGCGGAACTCCGGGCCGAGGCGGACGAGATCCTTCCCTACAACGATTTCGGCCGCCGGCCTCTCTCCGCCCTGCTGGGCGTTCTCCACAGGGAAGGTTTCGACCCCTCCCGCCCCTTTACGGTGGCCCTGGACAGACGCTTTTCCCATCCCTCAGTGACCGGAATGATCCAAGGGGTCGCCGACATTTTCCCCCGGGCGGAAATCCTCTGCTCCGACGAAGGGCCCGACGCTTTCATCGAAGAGATGCGGATGGTTAAAGACCCGGTGGAAATCCGGAAGCTCCGGGGAGCGGCGGAGATCCTGAACCGCCTCATCGATGGAATCGAGGACTCCCTGCGGCGGGGCGGTCTGTCCAGCGAACTGGACGCCGCCCTGTACATCGAAAGGGAGTGCCGCATCCTGGGGGCGGAGGGCGCCAGTTTCGAGACCATCGCCGCGGGCCCGGACCGGAGCTTCGGCATCCACGCCTTCCCCGGTTACGGTCCCGGAGCCTTCGCCTCCCCGGGGCTTTCCATCCTGGATTTCGGCGTGTCTTGTGACGGTTACGCCGGGGATGTAACCCTGACGGTGGTCTCCGGCCGGCCCAGCCCCCGGCAGAGGCTTCTGCTGGAGCTGGTGGAGGAGGCCTACACCCAGGCCCTGGCCCTCTGCACCGCCGGAACGCCGGTTTCCCGGATCGCCGCCGCCGCGGACCGGGTCTTTTCCCGCCACGGGCTCTCCATGCCCCACTCCCTGGGCCACGGTCTGGGGCTCCAGGTGCACGAGGCCCCTTACCTGCGTTCCTCCCCGGAAAAGGAGGTCCCGCTCCGGCCGGGCATGGTTTTTACCCTGGAGCCCGGGCTCTACGATCCCGGGGCGGGGGGGGTCCGGCTGGAAAACGACATCCTGATAACCGAAACGGGTCCGGAGGTCCTCACCAGGGCCCGAATTCTGTATATATGACGGTCCCGTCCCTCCGGATCTGAAAGTGAATCCCATCGCCCCGGGAGTCGAAGAACCGATGGTAGCCTGCCGGCAGACTTCCAGGCCGGAGAAAGCCGTCTTCCCCGGTCCGGGCGGAACCCAGGAGAGGGTTGCAGGAAAACCATTCGCCCTCCGGAGCGGGAAGCGGGACCGTCCAGGTGGGCAGCCTTTTTATCATATCCGCCCGGAATGAGTATCTCACCAGAGCGTCCGTCAGCCTTTCCCGATCCAGGAACCAGGGGTTTCCCTCCCCCCGGGTGCGGATTTCGGCGAAGAAGCGGGGAAGGTTGAACTCCCCCAGGGGGAAACCCTCGGCGGCGAGCCTCAGCGCGAAATCGGCGGCAAAACCGTCCTGCCAGTTCAGCTCCAGTTCTCCCCTGCCGGTGACGTCCCGGGGGTAAAGCCCCCCGGCGGGAAAAAGCCAATCGTCCCGCCCCCTCTGGACCACCCGCGCCGTCAGCGGCGCCGGGCGCCCCGGGGGGACGTGGAGTTCCAGAACTTCCGCCCCGGGGGAGGAAAAAACCCGGAAGACTTCGCCCGCCGGCCCGGGGAAATCCACCCGAAACACCGGGCGTTCCGAAAAAGCCCCGGCGGCGGGAAGGGAAGGAAAACGGACGCGAAGCTCTCCGGCCTCGCCCGGATTCAGGGCGCAGCCGGAGAAAATCAGAATAAGGAAAAGGGCCACACCCCCTAATACGGCCTCAGGTTCCGCCCCGCTTCCCCTCTTTTTTCAGAATCTCCCGGATCTCCAGCAGTATGTCCCGGTATTCCCGGAGGGCGTAATCCGGGTAGGTCCAGGGCAGGACCTGGAAATCCCTGCGGGCGTACTGCAGGGTGAGTTCGGCGTATATCCCGTCCCGCAGGGGGATTCGATGGGAATTGTCCTTCGTCGTGGCCAGAACGAAACGGCTCAGATTCAGGATCCCCGGGTCCAGATTGACCCTTCGGCGCCCGTCCACGGCATGCTTCTCCTCCAGCCCGTTGGTGAGGATCTTTATCTCCGCCAGCCGATCGGGAAGAACCGGAGTCCTGAAACTGACGAACCGGCGGGTGAGGCTGCCCCCCATCTCCTCATGGTAGTAATCGGTCTGGGTAAAGGCCATGGGGGGGCCGGCGTAATCGATGGGGCCGAAAAGCGCCTCCATCTCCCCGTCCAGGGACTCCACCGGCAGAGTCGCGGAGATCAACTCCGCCATCACCAGTTTCCACGGGGTAAAAGACCCGATCCTTCCCACCTTCATTCCTCGTTGTTAATTCCGTCATTTTAGCGCATAATGGCATGCTGATGGAAGACAAGACCGCATCCCTTCGGAAGGCCGTGGAGGACTATCGGGAGTATCTGGAAAAAACCGGCCTTCCCGCCCTGAAGGAACAGTTCCGGATCCTGCATACCGCCTTCAGCGGGATCAGGGACATCCTGCTCAAACGGGCCCTGATCCATGAAGACCCCTACAAAAACGACCGTAAAATCTCCGAGATAAGCAGTCCTCCCGACACGCCCTTCCAGGAATCGGAAAAGACCGAAGAGCTCAGCATCCGGCTTTCCCTTTTCGAGGCCCAGTTGGACTTCATTTTAAATTACTGCCAGTTCAGCGTCGAGTTCCTCACCATGAAGCGCATCAGGCTTCTGGTCTCCCTCCTCCGGTACATTTCCTGGGACCAGCTCAGCGAAACCCACCAGGACATGACGACCCGGGCGCTGGCGGAATGCATCGGCAGGATCAAGAGGGGCGGCGACAACCTGTCCTCCGGAATCATCGGCGGCTCCCTGGAACAGATCCGGAAATCCATCAGGCTCTGCCTGGCGGGCCTCAGGGGCCTGGCGGACTATCAGAAAGAAGCCTACAAGCTCGACATCCGCCTCCAGGTCCTTCCCAAACTGGGCGGCGATCCGAACCCGGCGTCTGAAAAAACGGCGGTTCTCAGGCAGATCCGGAAAGTGTTCGCCGCGGAAATGCCGGGAAGACCGTTTTACCCCGAACTGGCGGGGGAGATCCTCGATGAGGACAAGGCCCCCCAGGGACCGGAGATCCTCCGTTCCATCATCGAGAAACTGGCCGTCAAGGAAACAAAGAAGAGCTCATCGCCGCAGCAGGCGCCTCTTTCCTCCTTTTTGCGGGAAGCGATCTGGTCCATGGCAACGGTGTCCCGCTACCTGGAGGAGGCCGCTCAAAAACTCCGGGACAACCATGCGCTCCTGCAGGAGAGGAAGGCCCCGCTGTTCGAAAAGTTTCAAAAATGGCTCAGGAAAATGCACCCGGGGAAGCCCGCGCCGGTCTCCTACGAGGTG
Organism: Spirochaetota bacterium; assembly: GCA_029562045.1. Lineage (GTDB taxonomy): Bacteria > Spirochaetota > Spirochaetia > DTKZ01 > DTKZ01 > JAKQWJ01. Next base: position 5,070 of record JAKQWJ010000017.1, read on the forward strand.
GAATATTTCGACATAACCACCTCCTCCTCGAAGAGGGAATCCATCGCATTCGACCCCTTCATCGAGAGCATCAGGAGAAACGCCGCCATCTATAACGCCATCCTGTCCCGGTCGGGCGCCCTGCACCGAAGAATCGAGGAGGCCGACGAAAACCAGCTCACCGCCTTCCTGGACAAACACATGGGCGAGCTGAACATCGTCTTTCGCAGGCTGGAGGGGCTGGACGGTTTCTTCAAACGGACCATCGAAGGCAAACAGCGTCCGCTGATCCGGGGAATCAAGATCGAGCTGACGGCCATCAAAAACAACATGGTCAGGGCCAACCAGAAGAAGCACGAATACGCTTCCCGCAGGGAGGAAGCGGAGCAGATGAAGAAACTCGGTTTCGGCGGGGGCTAAACCCGGTACATTCCCAGGACCCGCAGGCCCTCTTCGGACAATTTTTTCAGCTCCGCCACCGCCTGATGAAACAGATCCATGTCGTCAGGAATTTCCAGGTCCACATAGAACATGTATCGCCAGGGCTTCCCCGGAATCGGGCGGGATTCGAGTTTTTTCATGTTGAGCCTCTTTTCCGCCAGGACCCCCATGCAGCGGAACAGCGATCCGGGGGTGTCGGGAGTGGAAAAAACCAGGGAGGCGCGATTCGGCGTTTCGTCGACTTTCCGATCCGACCGGGCAAGGATGAAAAACCGGGTATAGTTCAGGGGGTTCGTTTCAATTCCCGTCTTGAGCACCTTCACCCCGTAAATCTTCGCCGTCTCCTCGTTGGCGATGGCGCCATAGTCCCGGCGTTTCTCCTGGGCGATGAAAGCCACCGATCCCGCGGTGTCGTAGAAAGGCACCCCTTCCATCTGCGGATGCTCGTCCAGGAACCGGGAGCATTGGGCGAGGCCCTGGGGATGGGAAAAGACCTTGCGGATGTCCTCCAGCGAGGCCTCCGGGATCCCCATCAGGCTGTGCACGATCCGGAGCTTCGTCTCCCCGACGATCTTTATGTCCGGGTAGCGCAGCAGAAGATCGTAGTTTTCGTGGATCGAACCGGCCAGCGAATTCTCCATCGGGACGATCCCGTAATCGGAGGACCCGTCCAGCACGGAGGAAAAGACATCGTCGAAGGTCTTCTTCGGCGCCGCCTCGGGATTCTGCTGGAAGAAGCCCCGGAGAGCGCTTTCGCTGTAGGCCCCCCGGGCTCCCTGAAAGGACACCCGGAGCCGCCCCTCTCCCATGCCGTCACCGACGGCGGGAACCACTCCCGGTCTCGGTCCGGAGGCCCGGGGAATCTTCGTCACCTCTTTGCCCACCACCACCGCCAGGGCCTCGATGTCCCGCATGAGTTTTTCGAACTGTTCCGGGTACAGGGTCTGGGGTCCATCGGACAGGGCCGCCGCCGGGTCCGGGTGCATCTCCACGATCAGGCCGTCCGCGCCCGCCGCTATGGCGGCGAGACCCACCGGAGGGACCTTTTCCCGAAGCCCCGTGGCATGGCTGGGGTCGACGATGATGGGAAGATGGCTGAGGTTTTTGATGACCGGGATCGCGGAGATGTCCAGGGTGTTCCGGGTGAAGGTCTCGAAGGTGCGGATTCCCCTTTCGCAGAGGATGACGTCGTCGTTCCCCTGGGACAGGATGTACTCCGCCGCCATGAGCCATTCCTCGATGGTCGCCGCCAGACCCCGCTTGAGTATCACCGGCCGTCCGATATGGCCCACCTTTTTCAGAAGCTCGAAATTCTGCATGTTCCGCGCGCCGATCTGAAAGACATCGACGTACTCTTTCATCATGTCGGCGTGGTCGGTGGAAACGATCTCCGAAACCACCGGCAGCCCCACCGCCTCCCCGGCTTCCTTCAGGTAGCGCAGCCCCTCTTCTCCCAGACCCTGAAACGAGTAGGGCGAAGACCGGGGCTTGAAGGCGCCTCCCCGGAGCATGACCGCCCCGGACGCCCTCGCCAGCCCGGCGGTTTCGAGAATCTGCTCTCTGCTTTCCACGGCGCAGGGTCCGGCGATGACCACGATGCGCCGTCCTCCGATCTTCAGAGGCCCCACGGAAACCAGAGTATCGTCGGTTTTCATCTCCCGGGAGGCGAGCTTGAAGGGCTTGGATATGGGAATGACCTTCATGACCCCGGCAAGAAGTTCCACCTCCCGGGGATCGACCCGGGGAGACCCGACGGCCCCGAAGATGGTCTCTTCTTTCCCGACTATTTCCCGGACCTGGTATCCCCTGTTTTCGAGGAAACTCCGCAGGCCGTCCTTCTGTTCCGGACTGATGCCCCGTTTGAGTACTATGACCATGTCGGCAAGCTTATTTGGCCAGTCCCTTCGTGTCAATGCGCCGGCTCATCATGGCCAGTCCATCCCCCTGGGGCCTCTTTTCCCACATCTTCTCCCGGATGTAATCGCCGAAAGAAGCCGCCAGTTCGGCCCGGTACTCCACATAACGGCTGATGTACCCCAGAGTGTTCAAAGGAGCCCCCTTGGAGGAGACCCTCTTCTGCCCCGCGTTGTACATCGCCAGCGCCGCGATGTCGTTCCCCCCCTCATCGATGCAGTACCGGAGGTGGGAAATTCCGTATTTGGCGCTGATCTCGGGATCGAAAAAATCCCTTTCCCGAAGGTTCGGAAAGGACCCCGAATTGAGCTGAAAGATGCCCCGGTCCACGGTGGATGAGTTTCTGTTGACCGCCCGGGGGTTGAATCGGCTTTCCACATACGCCACGGAGAAGGCAAGAAAAAGCGACACATCGTGCCGGTCCGCGTAACGCAGGATGGGCTGGGAGATCCGCTCGGAGCCGGTGAGATCCACAAAGAAACTCTCCACATATTTTCTCGTCACCGGGTCCCGATAGAGGTCCAGGGAGGGGTCCTTTTTCGTGAGAGTGTCGAAAATCCGGTCCTGCTCCAGAGAGGCCAGGTGCAGCTTCTGGTTCTCGACGACGATCTCCTCCTGTTCCGTGACCCGGGGAACCTGGGTGCAGCTCAGGACGCTGAATGACAGTATGGCAACAAAAACTCTGATGGCTCGTCCTCCTCGGGATTGCTCGTGTCCGAATTCGTTATTCGCGGGTTTCCGGCCCCTGCGAGGCCAGGTCCCTGCGCCATTCAGCCAGGACCTGTTCGTGGGCCGCGATGGTGGCGGCGGAAACGGTGTCGCCGAGACATCCCCGGCCGGACTGGTCGTTTCCTTCGTTCACGTAAAGTGTGGCGAGAAGCCGTTCCAGATCCTTTATTCCGAAGCCGGGATCCAGAAGCCGCCTGTATTTGGTCGTGGCGTAGACGATATCGAAAACTTCCTGAAACTTCTTATCCCGCCAGCCGTCCGCCGACACGATTCAATCCATACCTTTGCAAAATCTGGACGAACTATATCAAACTATTGCAATAGTGAAAACCCTCGCACCCTACACCCGTATGGGATAGGCGCCGTAACGCCGCCCCGCTTCGTACAGGGCGAAAACATTGGCGTTGGGGATGTGGGCATCGATAAAAACTGCAAAAAATTTGTACCCTTTCCCGGAATGCATTATATTTATGCTATTATGGCTTCCCTCTCCAGCCTCTGCGAAGGGGTTATCTGTGGCTTGCGGTATGCCGGCATATCTGAGGGGCGTTCCGTGTCCTTCATCATTCCGGACAATCTGCGGGCGAGAAAGCTGGACGCGCCGGAAAGGCTTTTCAATTTTCTGAACCTTCTCTTTGCATGGATCCTGACGGAAACCGGGTTCTCGTCGGTGGTCATGGAGTGGTCCGCCGCGGGGCCGGAGGATCCGCAGGGGCTCATCGCCGCCGTCCGGCCGGAGAGTCCCGGCGTGGCCGGGTCCCCGGGGGACCTCCGCCGCTTCGCCTCCCTCCCGTCCATGTCCGCCCTGCTGGAGGCCCTGGAGGGACGGGTGTGCCCGGTCCGCCCCGACCTTCTGGAACTGCGGGTTTCCCTGCCCCCGGGGGAGCCGGCACGGGAGCGGCCCATCGAGATCGAGGATGTGATGCGGGACCTGGGGGAACCGGACTTCTGCATCGACGTCATCGGGGAATACATGGACAGCACCCGGGGCCTCATCGAACGACTGGAGGAGAGTCTGGCGGCCCGCGACCCGGCCACGGTGCACCGCATCGCCCATACGATAAAGGGCGGCGCCTTCACGATCCGGGCTTCCGAACTGCGGGGGACCGCCGGCGCGCTGGAGAAAGAAGCCAAGGCGGGGCGTCTGGAAAACGGGGCCTTCTACCTGGCGCGGATCCGGGACGAGTATAAAAACGCCTCCCGCTACTTCAGTCGGATAAGGAACGAATACCGGCATGGAAACAAAAAGAATACTCTACGCTGACGACGATACGGCGAGCCGGAAAATCCTGGAGCGTCAGATGCGGCAGCGGGGCCTGCGCTGCGATCTGGCGGCGGACGGCCCCGAGGCGCTGCGGAAATTCCGGGAAAGCGCCTACGACCTGGTCATCCTGGACCGGTACATGCCGGGCATGGACGGGGACGAGGTGGCCCGGGCGATTCTGAAGCTGAAACCATCGGTCCCCCTCATCGCGGTAACCACCGACACCTCCGGGGAAGAGACGCTGCTGCAGGCGGGTTTCCGGACGGTGCTGGCCAAGCCCCTGCGGGGGGTGTCGCATCTGGAGCTCATCGAGTCCTACCTTTCCACCGGAGAAAAATGAAAAAGCTTCTTCTGCTCGTCCTGATCCTCTCGGGAGGCGGAGCCTTCGCGGAAAACGGCCGTAGCGGCGAGATCGTCGTCTCCTTCCTGCCGTCGGAGTTCAGCCTGAACCCCCTGAGGTCCTACACTTCCACGGAGGCCCAGATCTATACAGCCCTGTACGAGGGTCTGGTGAACTTCGATCCGGCCACCATGGACCCGGTCCCCGCCGCCGCTCAGTCCTGGACCGTTTCTCCCGACGGGAAGACCTACACTTTCCGGATCCGGGACGAGGCGCGATACCGGAACGGCGATCCGGTAACCGCCGGGGACTTCAGGTCCGGCTGGCTCAAGTTCCTCGATCCGGAAATTCAGGCGGAGTATTCCTTCTTCTACGACATCATCGAAGGCGCCCGGGATTTCCGGACCGGGAAGAACCGGGACCCGGAATCGGTTAAAATCCGGGTTCTATCCCCGAAACGGCTGCAGGTCGTTCTGGAGGAGCCGGCCACCCATTTTCTGAAGATTCTCTGCCACCACAGCTTTGTCCCCATCCACCCGTCCCTTCTGGAAAAAGCCTCCTGGAATCTGCCGGAAGAAATCCAGAGCAACGGTCCCTATTTCATCGAGGAAAGGGGGAAGGATTTTCTGCTCCTGACCAAAAACCCCCATTACTGGGAAAAGGACAGACTGAAGACCGACCGCATCCGGCTCCTGTTCCTGGACGACCCCGGGGAGACCGTCCGGCGTTTCAACAATTACGAAATCCACTGGGTCGTCGAAGGCTTCGACCTGGACCGGGTGCTGTACAAGGACGCCATCATCGTCAATCCCCTCTTCGCCACCCAGTATTTTTTCTTTTCCCATGCCGCCGCACCCTGGAACGACCGGCGGGTGCGCCGGGCCCTGGCCCTTCTTCTTCCCTGGGAGGAGATCCGCTCCCCGGACCACCAATTCATCCCCGCCAAAACCCTGGTGCCTCCCATTCCCCAGTATCCGGAGCCGGAAACCATCCAGACCCGGAACCGGGAGGAGGCGAAAAAGCTGCTGAAGGACGCGGGGTACCCCGACGGCCGAGGGCTGCCCCCGGTGATTTTCCGCCTTCCCGAAGGGGGCGACGCCCGTCGAACCGCAGCGCTGATGGCCGCGGCCTGGAAGGAGGAGGGGATCGAATCGACGTTTTTCTCCCACCCCTATTCCGCCTACTTCGAAGCGCTGAAAAAGAACGAATACACCATAGGTTCCATGACCTGGATCGGGGATTTTGCCGATCCCCTGGCCTTTCTGCAGATGTGGACCTCCGACAGCAACCTGAACGACGGCGGCTACGCGGACCCCGTTTTCGACGGACTCCTGAAAACCAGCATGAAGCAGAGCGGGGCGGAACGGTACAAAACCCTCTCCGAAGCCGAGTCGCTGCTCCTGTCGGGGGCGGAGGTTCTGCCCATGGGCCATTCCCCGGCCATCAATCTCATCGATCTGCATTTCATAGACGGCTGGTACCGGAACCCGCTGGACATCCACCCTTTCAAGTACCTCGCCTTCGCCCCCTACAGGCCTCTGCCGGGGCTGATCCGTTTCGAAGGCTTTGCTCCTTTGACCAAATAGGTCGTTTTGTCTATAATCTCCCCATGGCCACCGCACACAGTTCCCATTCCCGGATCAGATCCACCGCTTTCAAGAAAAACCAGCAGGTCGTCTATCCCCTGCAAGGGGTGGGCAAGATTCAGTCCATCGAAGAAAGGGTTTTCAAGGACCGGAAGATCCTCTACTACATCATCTACCTGGAAGTCTCGGATATGACGGTGATGATTCCCGTGGACAAGGCCGAGGAAATCGGCATCCGGGCCATCGTCGGCAAAAAAGAGGCGGAAAGCGCCTTGACCTTCATCTCCGAAGATTACGATCCCGTCCCGGCGGACTGGAAGCTCCGCTACCAGATGAATCTGGATCTCCTGAAGCAGGGCAGCGTCGTGGACATCGCCCGGGTGGTCCGGACCTTGTACCACCGGTCAAAAATCAAAGAGCTTCCGATTCTGGAAAGGAAGCTGTTCGACAGCGCGCTGCGGCTTCTGGTGGACGAAATTTCCTTCGCCCTGGGCCTGAAAAAAGACGAATCGGAGCAGATGATTTTCGCCAAGCTGGAGCTGGAACTGACGGAGAGGCTCAAAACCTCCACGGCGGCTCAGCGGGACGACGACGAAGACTACGAGGAGTTCGACGGGGAGGGGGACGATGCGGACTCGGGCGGGGACGACCTGGACTGACCGGCCATGGCAACCTGCGCCGCTCTGATAACCGCCGCGGGCTCGAGCACCCGGATGGGCGGCCTGCGCAAAAAGGAGTATCTCCTTCTGGCCGGCAGACCGGTCCTGCTCCACTCCCTGGAGGCCTTCGGAAAGACCGGGATCTGTTTCCGGTACATCGTCACCGTCCCCGCCGGCGGCGAAGACGAAGCGAAAACGGCGCTGGCCCCCTGGCTGGCCGATCCCCAGCGGGCGGCGGCCACACGGTTCGTTCCCGGCGGGAATTCCCGGCAGGCTTCCGTATTCAGGGGGCTCCTGGCCCTGGAAGGGGAAGCCCCGGACATCGTGCTGATCCATGACGGGGCCCGCCCCTGGATCGAACCGGACCTCATCGAGCGAGTGCACCGGGGAGCCGTGGCCCACGGGGCCTGTCTTCCCCTTCTCCCGTCGGTGGACGCCCTGAAACGGGTCGGTCCCGAGGGCTTCATCGAAGACCATCCCCCACGGGACCGGATCTTCGGCGCCCAGACCCCTCAGGGTTTTCGTTTCCGGGATATCCTGGCGGCTCACCGGCAGGCCGCCGGCGACGGCCGAGACTACGTGGACGATACGGAAATATTCGACGTGTACGCGGGGAGGGTTTTTTCCGTTCCCGGAAGCGGCGCCAACAAAAAAATAACCCATCCGGGAGACCTCCCCCCTGAAGACCCCGGCGGGGCGAAGCGGGCCGGGGCCGCAGAAGCGCCGGCACGGACGGAGGAAGCCGCCCGGACGGCGGGAGCCGCCCGGCCCGATAACTCGGCCCTGACGGAGGAAGCCGCCCGGGCGGGTGCAACCCCGGAGCGGGCCGGGGCCGCCGAAATGCCGGCCCTGACGGAGGAAGCCGCCCGAGCCCCCCTGATGTCGGCTCCGGAGGCGCGGCACACCCCGGAGGCGGCCGCCCCGCGGATCGGTTTCGGCTACGATCTGCACCGTCTGGTGGAGGGGAGGAAGCTTCTGATCGGAGGGGTTCACATCCCCGCGCCTTTCGGGGAGGAGGGCCACTCCGACGGCGACGTCCTGATCCACGCCGTCATCGACGCTCTTCTGGGCGCCGCCCGGCTGGGGGACATCGGTTCCCATTTTCCCCCGTCGGACGCGGGATACCGGGACATCTCCAGCCGGGTCCTGCTCCGGAGGACGGCGGAGCTGCTGCGAAAAACCGGCCTCAGGCTGGGGAATCTGGATTGCACCGTGGTGCTGGAAAAACCCCGGCTCCTTCCCCATCGGGAGGAGATCGTCGCGGCCCTGGCGGAGGACCTGGGCGCGGACCCCGCCCTCATCTCGGTGAAGGGAAAAACCAAGGAAAAGGTGGACGCCGTGGGGGAGGGCCGGGCGGTGGAAGCCTTCGCGGCGGCCCTGCTGCTATGACTCCCGGGGAATGGGAAGCCCTGTTTTCCGACCTGGAGCGCCGGATTTCCCCGGACGGCGTCCCATCGGTGACCCGCCTCGCCTCGGACAACCCCGAAGACCCTTTCAGGGTTCTTCTGTCCACCATCATCTCCGCCCGGACCAGGGACGACGTGACCTACGCCGCCTCGCTCCGGCTCTTCCGGAGGGCGGCCGCCCCGAAGGACGTGGCGGACCTCTCAGCCGAGGAGATCGCCGGGCTGATCTACCCTGCGGGCTTCTATAAAACGAAGGCGGCCTACATCCGGGGGGCTGCGGAAATCATAGCCCGGGACTGGGAAGGCCGTGTCCCGCCGGACCGGGACCTTCTGATGCGGCTCCCCGGGGTGGGCCGAAAGACCGCCAATCTGGTTCTCAACCTGGGCTTCCGCGTTCCCGCGATCTGCGTGGACACCCATGTGCACCGGATCTCCAACCGCACCGGCTGGGTCCGGACCAGAACCCCGGAAGAAACCGAGGAGGCCCTGGAAAAGATCCTCCCCCGGCATCTCTGGATACCCCTGAACGCGCTGCTGGTTTCTTTCGGACAGGAGGTCTGCACCCCCCTGTCGCCCCGCTGCGGCTCCTGTCCGCTTTTTCCGGACCGCTGTCTGCAGCGGGGCGTGGAGAGACGCCGGGACTAGAGATCCTCGGCGATGAGCAGAGTCCTCGGGTCCAGCCGGACGTGAAGGTTCTCCTTGGGATAGCTCTCGTGGTCCTTGACGAGCTGCAGATCGATGTGGTTCTTCTTGTCCTTCAATGTGATGAGAACGCTGATCATGTCGATGAAGGGGGTCAGGACCTCCGGCACTCCCGGAATCGGGGATCCGGTCTCCTCCGATTCGGTGGTGGCGCTGAGCCAGATGGAGGTTCCCGTTTCGGAGGCGAAGTCCTTCAGCAGCCGGAGATCATCGGGGCCGCTTTTTCTGAAATTGTATCCGTCGATGACGATCTGCTCCGCCGCGAAGTTCCCCCCCGTGATCATAGCCCGGAGGCTTTTGACCAGTCTCCCCGCGTCCACCCCCTCCTGGTTGAAATTCATGATGACCCGGTTGCGGATGATCTCGCCATGGACGGTCATCGCGGAGCCCATGTCCTTTTTGCTGGCGATCCCCCGAAAGATGTCCTCGTACCAGCTGATGATGTGGTCCGTCCTGGCGGAAAAGGACACATGAATGGTGTGTTTCCCCTGGATGAGTCCGTCCGTGGCGATGTGCACGAGACAGGCGGTTTTGCCTATCCCCTTCGGCGAGGCTATCACGGCGAGGTTTCCCTTTCCCAGCCCCCCCCGGATCGATTTTTCAAGAATCCGCAAAGGGCTTCTTCGAATGAGTTCCTGCCTTACCATTGTTCGTTCCTCCCGGGTTATTTATGTTCCTTTCGGCGTTTTTCCTGATACTGGCTCTTCAGCTCCTCGGCGATGCTCTGGGGAACCCGGCCGTACTTCAGAAACTCCATGGTGAACTCCGCCTTCCCCTGGGTCAGCGAGCGCAGAGTGGTGGAATACCCGAACATCTCGCTCAGAGGCACCTCCGCCTCGATCTGGCAGGATCTGCCGTCCTCGGTGGAGCTGACGATGACGCCCCGGCGCTGGTTGATGCTGCCGAAGATGTTTCCCTGGAACTCCGTGGGACCGTCCACCACCACCTTCATTATGGGCTCCAGAATGACCGGCGCCGCCTTCTCGTAGGCCTGACGGAAAGCCCCGATGGCCGCCTGCTGGAAGGCCAGGTCCGAGGAGTCCACCGGGTGGGTGGCCCCGTCGTTTATGGCGCAGAGTATGTTGATGATGGGAAACCCGATGAGGGTCCCCTTGGCCCGGGCCGCCTGGAAACCCTTGTCGCAGGAGGGGATGAACTCGTTGGGGATGACGCCCCCCTTGATCTCGTCGACAAACTCGTAATCCTTGTCCTGGACCGGCTCCATGTAGCCCACCACCCGGCCGAACTGACCGGAGCCGCCGGTCTGTTTCTTGTGGGTATAATCGAACTCCGCCCGTCGGGTGATGGCTTCCCGGTAGGCCACCTGGGGTCTGCCGGTTTCGACGGCGGCCCGGTACTCCCGCTTCATCCTCTCCACGTACACGTCCAGATGCAGCTCCCCCATGCCCTGGATGATGGTCTCGTTGGATTCGGGGTCGACGAAGGTGCGGAAGGTGGGGTCCTCCTTGGTGAACCTGCCCAGGGCCTTGGCCACGTTGTCGGCGGAACTCTTGTCCTTGGGAAAAATCGCCAGGGAAATGACCGGGGCGGGAACATACATGGAGGTCATGGAATAATTCTCCCCGGGTTTGCAGAAGGTGTCCCCGGAGGCGCAATCGATGCCGAAGAGAGCCACGATGTCTCCGCATTGGGCTCCCTGGAGGTCTTCCATGTTGTTGGCGTGCATCCGGATCAGTCGACCCACCTTGAAGCGCCTCCGAAGCCGGGTGTTGTACAGATCGTCCCCCTTCCGGATCTGACCCTGGTAGATCCGGATGTAGGTGAGCTGACCGTACTGCCCGTCTTCCAGTTTGAAGGCCAGGGCCACGGCGGGAAGCTGGGGGTCGGATTTCAGTTCGATCTGCTTTTCCCCGTCGTCCAGATCCAGGGCGAAGTTCCGGACCTCCGTGGGATCCGGAAGATAGGAAACCACCCCGTCCAGCAGAGTCTGGATGCCCTTGTTCCGGTACGCCGAACCGATGAAGACCGGGGTCAGCTCCCTCTTGAGCACCCCCGCCCGGATCGCCGCCCGGATCTGACCTTCCGTGACCGTCCCTTCGAGGAAGGCTTCCGCCAGTTCGTTGGAAAACATGGATGCCGCGTCGATGAGTTCCTCCCGGCGTTTTTCCGCTTCCTCCCGAAGGGAGGGGGGGATTTCCCTGGCCGTCACCCCGTCGCCTCCGTCCTCCCCGTAGTACAGGGCCTTCATGGCGATCAGGTCGACGACGCCTTCGAACTTGTCCTCCAGCCCGATGGGCATCTGGAGCAGCACCGCGTTGTGCCCCAGTTTTTCCCGCAACTGGTCCTTGACCCGGAAGGGGTTGGCGCCGACGCGGTCACATTTGTTCACGAAGGCGATGAACGGGACCTTGTAGCGCTTCAGCTGTCGGTCCACCGTGATGGACTGGGACTGGACCCCGCCGACGGAGCAGAGCACCAGGATGGCCCCATCCAGCACCCGCAGGGACCTTTCCACCTCGATGGTGAAGTCCACGTGGCCGGGGGTGTCGATGACGTTGATGGCGTGGCCGTCCCAGGTGACATTGGTGGACGCGGAGTTGATGGTGATGCCCCGCTCCCTCTCCAGCTCCATGAAGTCCATGGTGGCGCCGTGGCCGTCCCTCCCCTTTACCTCGTGGATGGCATGGATCTTGTTGCAGTAATACAGGATACGCTCCGTCAGCGTCGTCTTTCCCGAGTCGATATGGGCACTTATCCCGATATTCCTCATTTTGGATAATTCGACCATTGGTGTTTCAACCTCTCGTTCAAGAATGGGTGATGTGAAGGGGGATAGTGGTTCTTGTTTGTCCAGATTCTACGCAAACAGTTATTGAAACTCGTTAAAGTACACGCTGAATACCAGAAACACTTCCTTGCTCGACATCTCTATGCCTTCCGCCCGCAACCGGGCCGCGGCCGTTTCCCTGGAAAGGCTTGGCTCCCCCTTTTTCATTTCAACGAGCCTTTCTATGCCCTTCCCGGAAGGCAGTCGAATGCTACCGAAAAATCCGCGATTGTGCAAGACCAGAAGGGCGTACCGGAGGAGCAGAAATTCCCGCTCCAGATCGGAGCTTTCCGCGGCGAGGCCGTCGATTTTACGCTCCAGCCCGTCCAGCGCCGCCCTTCCCCAGGCGGCGGTGTCGTCCATCTTCTTTTCCAGTTCCAGAAGCCTTCGATAGACGAACTCCGGATCGTTCGCGTGGATGAAGGCCGCGGGATTCCGTGCCGCTCCCGCCAGCCGGTCCAGAAACTGGTCCTCGGCGAAGAACTGGCCCCGGACGCGGAAAAACAGATTGTCCGCCTTCATCCGAAAATCGTACTCCAGATACCCGTCATAGTAGAACTGCATTCCCGAGGGCATGAAAGAGGCCAGTTCCTGCCCCTGGTGGGAGAAAGGCCGGGGGACCAGGATTATCTCGGCGGCCTCACCGGCGAAGGCGATCCGCAGCGACGCGATGGGCACCCGCTGAAGGGAGCGGAAGATGCCGATCAGGGCTTTCAGGCTTTCCTGCTGTCTGCGGGTCGGCTCTCCCGCCAGAACCACCGTGAAGGGGAATCCCCCGGCATCCTGAAGGGCATAGACATCCTTTCCATCTTCGACGCTTTTTCCCGTTATGGTATAGCCGCTGTCTTCGAAACCTGCGGCGGAAAGAACCGTGGCGGCGCCCGCCAGAATCAGGCCCACGGCAAGAATGGTTTTGTTCATATCCCCGGCTCCTACTGTTCTTGGACAAGAATTATGTCGAAGGGCTTCATCTGGTTCCCCGTGTCGACCAGATCCACCAGCGAAGCGACGAGCCTGTCCTGCTGATCGCGAAAACGCACCCTGCCGATGTACTCGTCGTCCCGCCGGAAAACGAGGCCCAGGGTCCCATCGGGAATGATCCGGATCTTATCCATGAAGACCACGATCTTCTCCGGATCCCTGGGGTCGATGATGAAACCGTTCTCCCGGCTCATTTTCAGGAAATATTCCAGTGCCTGCGTGTAACTCTCCAGACTTCTCTCCCGGTCGGCGATGATGCCGTTTTTCTTCTCCATTCCGTCGGCGAGACCGTTCCACAGTTTTTCATAGCGCAGCAGGAGACTTCGGTGGCCCGACGCCATCTGCCGCAGGATGGGGGGGACCGAGTTTTTGTACGGCACCTTGGCCATTTCCGCCGCCAGGCGGTCGTAACCCGCGGCCACCCTTCCCAGGGCCGCGTAGTCCTGCCTCCCCATGACCCCTTCCCGGGACAGAAGGTCCCGATAGGGGCCGACGCCGGCGCCGGCGGTGGACCCCAGGTCCTGCTCCAGCAGAAACAGGACCTCCTCGTCGGTGACCTTCGGGTTATAGAGCAGGGTGAGCCTTTCGATTTCCCGGGCGTGGCGGGCCTGCAGGACCCGGACCATCTCCTTCTCGTGCTCCCGAAGGGCGGCCACCTCCTGGGAGTTCTTTTTCTCCATGGAGGAGATCCGCTCTTCGTAATATTTTTTGACATTCTGCAGTTCGATCTCCGCCAGGCGCCGCTGGTTGTCCAGGACCTCCTCCTGCTCCCTCGCCCGGGCCAGCATCCGGGAATCGTAGGCGTCTATCTTTTTCTGGACTTCATCGACCCTTCGCCGGGCTTCGTCGATCCGGGGCTGACGGGAGGCACGGATCCGCGCAATCCGGGCGGCCTCGGCCTTTCTGATGGAGCGTCTCTTTCCCTCCCGGTCCTCCGGCGACAGGGGGTCTGCGTCTATCAGGTCCATGCGGCGCCGGTTCTCTTCCAGCACCGCCTGAATCTCCTCCTCCATCGCCCGGCTGAGGCCGTCCAGGTCGCGCCGCGCCTCCATCATGTCCTGTTCGTTTTTTCGGGCGGCGTCCAGGACGTCCTTCAGATTGACATCCTCGAAGTCCCTGATGTTCACCGCGACCTTTTTCTCCTCCTCCTGGATGTACAGGGTCACGGAGACGGCGCCGACCAGAAAAAGCATGCTCACCCCGAGAACGACCAGGGGGACGATGGGACTGCGGTTTTTTTTCGTTTTGGCGAATTCCTGACCCAGATCGTAGAGCGTGTTTTTCCGGCGGAACTCGTCGACGATCTCCCGGAGAAAAACGAGCTTGCTGTGCTCCACCAGGTCCCGGTGATCTTCAGCGGCGGCCTTTTTTATTTTGTCGTCATGGTCCATATTCCGTCCCATTCCTTCGGGCACTTGTTTTTTCCCGTCCGTTCCCGGAACTCCTCCGCCAGGGGAAGGGTGCAGGCGGAAAACCGTTTGTATGCCGACTTCCAGTCACCATCGTAATAAAAGGACAGGCCTTTGGAGAATTCGGCCATGTCCTTTTCCATCGCCTCGTCCATCAGGGATCCCCGGACGGGCCAGAAAATCTTCTTGCCCCGGGTTTTTCCCTTCACCTGGACCTGGTCTATCTCCAGAAAATGGTACTCCCGGGACCCGTTCCCGATTTCCGCCCGGACGTAATCGGAGACGATCACCGGAACCTTGTAGATTCTGGTGAGCCCCTCCAGCCGGGACGCGGAGTTGACGTTGTCGCCGATGACGGTGTTGACCATCCGCTCGTAGGAGCCGATGGTGCCGTAAAAAACCTCCCCCCCGTCGATCCCCACCCCCACCTCGAGAAGGACCGCCCGGTATACCCTCTCCTCCGCGTCGGTCAGGGCGCCCCGGACCCGGATTATCTCCTCCTTTCGTTTGTGCATCTCCTGGCGCAGGGAGGAGGCCACCTCCTGAATCTTGTAGGCCGCCCGCAGGGCCTGGAGCGACTTGTTTTCCGTCTCCCCCTCGATCACGCCGAACACCGCCAGCAGCGCGTCGCCGATGATGGAGCCCACATCGCCGTTCTGCTGGTGGATGCTGCGGATGGCCTGGTTGTAATGCAGATTCAGCAGCTTGATGATGTCCGTCCCCAGTGTTTCGGTCATGAAGGTGAAGCTTTTGATATCGGTAAAAAGAATCGCCAGGTCCCTTTTTGTCCCTTCCAGCCGGATCTCCTTCTCCCGGTACGCCTTCTGGGCGGTGTCCCGGGCGACGAATTTCTTGAAGATGGTCAGCAGGTTGTCGATGGTGCTGGACAGGGAGTTGAAGGCCACCCCCAGGAAGGTGATGTCGTCGTTGGGAGCCTTGTCCATGTCCAGAAGGTCTATCCGCTGGCCCTCCTGCATGCGCATGATGTCGCCGGTGAAAAGTCCGACGAAACGGAGGATATAGCGCAGCAGAAACACCCCCACCAGGACGCAGAAAACGGTGATGACGATTATCAGCGAGGCGATGTTCCGGAAGATATTCCGGGACTCGGCGAAAAACTCCTTGACCTCTTCGGCGCGGACAAGGAACACGTCCCACTTGGGATTGTACTTGTAGACTCCGAAGTAATTTTCCCCCCGAAACCGGAAATCCACGGACCCTTCCGGCTGCCCCCCGTCTTTGGCGGCCTGAAGGAACTCCAGGGCGCCGCGGTCGTCAAACCGCCCCTCCCGGGGTGTTTTCGAGGACATGAAGAGGATATCTCCGCCGGGTTTTATCCCCAGGAGCATCGACATCTCCCCCTTCAGTTCCTTGGCGGCATTTTTTTCCACAGCCTCCACGGCCCCCGGCAGATCCTGGTTGTAAAAATAGATGTCATGCTGATTCATCGCGAAGACGTAGGATTCCTTCAAATCCTTGACCAGGAGCTGGTTCATGAGCTTCACCAGCATGCCCCGGTTCAGCATCAGGTTGATGTAGTTGGAGGAGAAGTTCGACAGCAGGAGGAAAACCGTGAAAAGGACCACGATTTTGAGAAGGAGGGGGACAACCCGGACCCCGTTGATTTTCCTGCCGAACACTTTATCGATGATTCTGATCATGCCATGGGTCCCCATGAACTCCGGACCTCCGGGGCCTATCCCCGAACCTCCGGGGCCTATCCCCGAACCTCCGGGGCCTATCCCCGAACCTTCGGGGCCTATCCCCGAACCTTCGGGGCCTATCCCCGAACCTCCGGGGCCTGCCGGGATACTGTACCGAAACGGGCCTTCACTCCGGTATAGATCGACGCGAAACCCTCGACCACTCACGGAAAATTTAACTTCTGCCCCGGGCTTTGTCAATGATATCTTCCAGGGAAGATTTTCCTGCGGGTCCGGGACGGCTTGCCCAAAGGCCCCCCCCCGGCTATCATGAGTCACACCAATCGGAAACGGACGATCATGCGGAAACGATACACCTTCGGCCTCCTGCCGGCGGCCGCCCTGACCATCGCCCTCTCCTTCCCGGGCTGTCGTACCCCCCCCGACGGGGGTCTTCGGGAAGGGCCGCCCCCCCAGTTCGAGGAGGAGGAACTCTACGCCGGAGTCGGTCTGGCCCTGTCTCTGGGAGACCCGGCAAAGGCCGTGGCGGCCCTGGAGGAGGCGGAAAAAAAGGACCCCCATTCGGTGGAGACGAAACGCCTGTTATCCCAGGTCCTTCTGATGGCGGGCCGGGTGGACGAAGCCCGGCGGTCCCTGGAGAAGATCCTGGAAAACGACCCCCGGGATACCGACGCCCTGTACTCCCTTTCCCTGGTTGCGGCGGCGAAAAACGACAGGACGGAGCGGAAAAACCTCCTTGACCGGCTCATCGAAGCCGATCCGGACAACGACAGGGCCCAGGCCTCGCTGGGAGAGATCTTCCTGGGGGAGAAAAAATACGACGATGCCGAAACCGCCTTCGCCCGAAGCCTCGCCTCGAACCCCGCCAACCTGACGGCCCTCCTGGGCAGGGGAAACCTGGAGCTTCGCCGGGGCAGGGCGGGGGAGGCGGAAAGGACCCTGTCCCGGGCCATCGAGATCGAACCCGAATATCCCTTCTCCTACACGGATCGGGCCCGGGCCCGGGCGGAGACCGGAGACTTCGATGACGCGCTGGCGGACATGGACACGGCGATCCGGCTGGATCCGGATTACCCCTGGAATTATTACGACCGGGGAAAGATCAAGGTGCACGCCGGCAGACCCCGGGAAGCCCTGGAGGATTTCTCCCGGGCCCTGGAAATGGAGCCTGACCTGTTCATGGCCTACATCTACCGGGCCCGGATCCACGACGGCGGAGGAGACCGGCAGAAGGCCCGGGAGGATTATCTCGCGGCCCTGACACTTCGCCCGGATTACCCCTACCTTTCCCTGCCGCTGGCGATTCTGGAATACAAGGACGGAAACTGGAAGGCCGCGGCGGAGGCTTTCAAAAAAGCCGGAGCTCTGGAGAGGGAGGAGCCGGCCTACCACCTTCTGGTTTCCCTCTGCTACAAGAGCATGGGGGACGAAAAAAAATCCTCGTCCCATCTGGAATCGGTCCTGGGGCTCTTCCCCCGGGACAGCCTGATCCACCATATGGCCCGTTTCTATCTGCAGCCGAAATCCGACACTTTCATCCTGCAGCAGCTGAAGGTCGAGAAGAACCGGGGGCTCCGGGGACGGATGTTGTTTTATCTGGGCGCTCAATATAAACTGCTCGGCAGGAGCGTCTCGGCGGCCGCCTGCTTTCGCGAAGCCTCGGAGAACAAGGTCCCCGGAGCCATCGAAAGCGGCCTCGTCGACTGGGAAATGGAAAATCTGAAGAACCCGTGAGAGGCGGTCGGGGCGTTATGGGAAAGAAACAGTTTCGACATCTGCTGGAAACGCTGGATAAAAACCATCCGGTGATCATCCAGACCCATGATTACCCCGACCACGACGCCGTGGCGGCGGGGTTCGCCCTGTCCTACCTTCTGACAAGTTTCGGTTTTCAGTGCACTCTGGTCTACGGGGGAGAAATGCAGGGGGACAGCATCGACGAAACCATCGAAATGCTCGGCATCCCCGCCGTACCCGCCGCGGCCCTGAAAATCGACGACCGGAGCCAGGTCATTCTGGTGGACGGCTTCGCGGGCAACAAGAACGTCACCGAGCTTTCCGGCACACTGGTGGGCATCATCGACCATCACAAACCCCCGGAACCCCCGTCCTGCCCCTTCGCCGACATCCGTCCGGACGTGGGCTCCTGCGCCACCATCGTGTACCAGTACTTCCTCGAAACCGGCACCGAGGCGCCCCGGGACGTCGCCACATCCCTCCTGATGGGGATCATGATGGATACCGCCTACATGACCCGGGGGGTGGGCCCCATCGATCTGGCCGCTTTTTCCGGCATTTTCTTCAAGAGCGACTGGGAAAAGGCCTCCTATGTCCTGCGCAACAGCCTTTCCGTCCGGGACCTGCCGCTCATCCGGCACGCCATGGACAACAACCACATCCTGGGGGACGTGTGCTTCGTGGAACTGGAGAAATCCTGCCGGGCCGAACTTCTGGGCCTCCTGTCGGACTACTTCCTGAGCTTCAAGGAGATCTTCTTCGTGGTGACCTACGAAATCGACGAGACCCAATGCAGGATTTCCGTTCGCAGCGAGGACCCCCGGCGCCCCGCGGACAAGATCCTCCGCCGCGCCCTGGAGGGCTACGGCTACGGAGGCGGACACATGCACATGAGCGGGGGCTTCATACCGGCGGACGCGTTCCCCGGCGGCCCGTGGCTGCGGGAGCGTTTTCTGTCCGTCCTGGGGGAAACAACACAGTAAGGGAGATTGCATGAGCGATACCGTGACTCGTCTCGCCCTGGGGGACAGGGAATTCATCATCGTTGGAACGGCCCACGTGTCCCGGGAGAGCGTGGACGAGGTGGAGCGGATCATCACCGAAGAAAGGCCTCATCGGGTCTGCGTCGAAATAGACGCTTCCCGCCTCAAAGCCATGACGGACGAGCGCGGCTGGTCCTCCCTGGACATCCATCAGGTCATCCGGGACGGGAAGGGCTTCCTGCTCCTGGGAAACCTGGTCCTGGCCTCCTTCCAGCGCCGCCTGGGCATCGATCTGGGGGTGAAACCCGGGGAAGAGATGCTGCGGGCCGTGGCCGTCGCCGAAAACCTGGGCATCCCCTGCTCCTTCTCCGACCGGGAGATCCAGACCACCCTGCGACGGGCCTGGGCGAAAACCGGCTTCTGGGGAAAAAACAAGATGCTGGCGGCGATGCTTTCCTCGATCCTCACCAGCGAGAAACTCAGCCCCGAGGAAATCGAGGAGCTGAAAAAGAAGAGCGAGCTGGAAAGCATGATGGAGGAGCTGGCCTCCTACCTCCCCTCGGTGAAGGAGGTGCTCATCGACGAACGGGACCTGTACCTGGCCTCGAAGATCTACGGGACCGAAGAGAAGCGGGTTCTGGCCGTGGTCGGCGCGGGCCATGTCCCGGGAATCCTGCTGCGGCTCCGGGAGATGCACGCCGAAGGAAAGGCCGCGGACCTGGGGGAGCTGGAAAAAATCCCTCCCTCCGGCCCCCTGGCAAAGGCCCTTCCCTGGGCGATCCCTCTGGCGGTCGTGGCCCTCATCGGCTGGGGTTTTCTGCACGCCGGCAGCCGGCAGGGCTGGGAGATGGTCTGGATCTGGGTGGCCGCCAACGGAGGCCTGGCCGCCCTGGGGTCCCTCCTCGCCCTGGCTCACCCGGTGACTATTCTCGCCTCGGTGGCGGCCGCCCCGGTGGCCACCCTGAACCCCGCCATCGGGGTGGGGATGATCACCGGTTTCCTGGAGGCTTTTTTCCGCAAACCCCGGGTGGAGGACTTCGAGCGGCTCCACGAGGACATCACCAGTCTGCGGGGCTTTTTCCGCAACCGCTTCACCCATGTCCTTCTGGTGTTTTTCTTCTCCAGCCTGGGGGGGATGGCGGGGAACTTCATCGCCCTGCCCTACCTGACGATGATGGCGGGGAAGTGAAGACCTTTTTCACACAGTCGCCTATCCCCGCCACCCGGATCCAGCCCTCCGCCGCATCATCGTCGTCGCGGATCCTGTCGGGACCCACGAAGACCGAAAAACCCATGTCCGCCGCCGCCCGGAGCCGCCTCCGGAAATGGGGCACCGGCCGTATTTCCCCCGCCAGGCTCACCTCGCCGGTTACGGTGGTCCCACCGGGAAAGGCCAGGCCCGTGCGGGCGGAGAAGAGGGCCATCGCCAGCGGAAGGTCGATTCCCACCTCGGACAGGCGCATCCCTCCGGCCACATTGACATAGATGTCCTGGTCGGAGAAGCGCAGGTCCAGATGCTTTTCCAGCACCGCCGAGACGCGGGCCACCCGGCCCGGATCGATCCGGTCGGAATAGACCCGGGACAGGCCCCCCTTGGCGGGCACCGTCAGGGCCTGGATCTCCACCAGCAGAACCCGGCTCCCCTCGTAGACCGGCGCGGGCACCACCCCCGGCGGCAGGCTTCCCTCCCTCTCCACGAGGAACAGCGAGGAGGGGTCGGTGACCTGGACCAGCCCCTTCTCTCCCATGGAAAAGAGGCCGATTTCGTCCACCGAGCCGAAGCGGTTCTTCACCGCCCGGAGAAAACGGATATCGCTTCCGGACTGGTCGAAGTAGAGGACCGTATCCACCATGTGCTCCATCACCTTGGGTCCGGCGATGAGGCCCTCCTTCGTGACATGGGCGATGAAAAAGACCGACCCGTTCCTCTCCCGGGCCCACTGGCCGATCTCGTGGCTGCAGTACTTGATCTGGTTGACCGTCCCCGGCACCGCCCCCAGCTCCGGGGAGTGGAGGGTCTGGATGGAGTCCACCACCACCATTTCCGGGTCCAGTTCCCGGAGACAGCGGTCCACGGCCCCCAGTTCGGTGTCCGCGAAGATGTGCAGCCGGGCGGCGTCCAGCCCCAGCCGGACCGCCCGCTGTTTTATCTGCCCCGGGGATTCCTCCCCGGAGATGTAGAGGGTCCGGAACCGGGCGCCCAGA
>JAKQWJ010000030.1 GCA_029562045.1 Spirochaetota bacterium
GGGGTGGCTCCTCTTCATCGTCTATGCCGCCACCGGTGTCGCGGGTTACCGGCTGGTGGGCCCCCATGCGGGGGGAATGAGAAAGGCGATCCTGGCCTATTCGGTGATCATCGCGGCGATGGGCGGGGCGGCGGCGATGCCCCTGGGGGCGGCGAGGTCCGCCGGAGTCGTCATAGCCATGGCGGGGGCGTTCATCTTCATGGTCTCCGACATAATCAACGCCTATAACAAATTCGCCCGGGAGATCCGGAACGAGCGGGTCTGGACCATGAGCAGCTATCTGACGGGGCAGCTCCTTCTGGTCTGGGGCTATCTGCTCCTTTAGGAAGGGCATGGGAATCAAAAAAGTCCGGCGCATCCTGTTCAGCAAGGTCCCCCTGGCCCTGATCATCGTGCTGGTCCGGCTTATCTGGTTCGTCGCTTTCTTTTCGAAATTCGCCCGCTACTCCGCCTGGACCCACGGGGCGCTGTCGGTCCTGGCGGTGGTGATGTACCTTTTCATCATATCCTCCGACGAGAACCCGTCCTACCAGATCGGCTGGATCACGGTGATCGCGGTGATGCCCCTCATGGGAGGGGTGCTGTACCTCCTCCTGGGGAACAGCCGTCCGGCCCGTCCCATGAAACGGGGGATGGAGAGGGTCTTCGCCGACATCGCGCCTCTTCTGAAAAATGACGATCCTCCCCGGCCGCCGCCCCGGCTCCAGGGGCTCAGCGCCTACATCGATGGGATGAGTTCCTATCCCCTCTACCGGAACACCAGGGTGGATTATTACCCCACCGGAGAGGAGCTTTTCGAGGCCATGATGGGGGACCTGGAAAAGGCGCGGACGAGCGTCTATCTGGAATATTTCATCGTCGCCGACGGGGTGATGTACCGGCGCCTGGCGGGGGTCCTGATGGAGAAGGCCCGCCGGGGTCTGGATGTGCGGTTCCTCTACGACGAGCTGGGGAGCATCGCGGTCCTGCCGGACGATTTCCATCGGGAGCTGGAAGAGGCGGGGGTTCTGGTGACGGCCTTCAATCCCCTGCACCCCCTGGCGACGCTGAAGATGAACCACCGGGACCATCGGAAGCTTCTGATCGTCGACGGCCGGGTGGGTTACACCGGGGGAATCAACATCGCCGACGAGTACATCAACCAGATCCGGCGGTACGGCCACTGGAAGGACACGGGGGTCCGGCTGGAGGGCGAGGCGGTGTGGAGCATGACCCTCATGTTCCTGAGCGTCTGGCGCTACTACCGGCGGGATGACCGGGAACCCGCGCGGCCGGAGAGGATCCCCGATGCGGAGGGGTTCGTTCAGCCCTACTCCGACACGCCCCTGGACGGGGAGGCGCTGGCGAAAAACATCTACATGGACATCCTCTGGAGGGCGAAGGAGTATGTAACCATCTTCAACCCCTACCTGGTGCTGGACCGGGAGATGATCAAGGCCCTCACCATGGCCGCCCGAAAGGGGGTGGACGTCAAAATCGTGGTTCCCGCTCAGAACGACGCCAGACTGGTGGCGCTGCTGGCGGAATCCCATTACAAGACCCTCATTGACGGAGGGGTGAAGGTCTACCGCTACGAGCCCGGCTTCATTCACGCCAAGAGTTTTCTCAGCGACGACGAGGTCGCCGTGGTGGGAACCGTGAACATGGATTTCCGGAGCCTCTATCTCCACTACGAATGCGGGGTCCTCTTCACCTCCCCCGGGGCAATCCGGGCGCTGAAGGACGACTGCCTGCGGACCCTGGAAAAAAGCCGCCCCGTTGCCCGGGCGGATGTGGAGAAGGGGATTCTGGTGGATTTTTTCCAGGCCGTGCTTCGGGTCTTCGGCCCCCTTCTGTAAAACCTCTCCGGCGGCAAATGGCAAGAAAAAACAAAGGATTACAAGAATCCGCGGCCCTCTCAGGGTATTCTGGATGCGACAAGACAGACAGACCCTCACGGAGGCCCCTATGAAGCGAAACATGTACGATTGGGTTCGGGAACAGATCGCCGCGAAACGGAAAAAGGCCATGCCGGTCCTGTCCTTTCCGGGCATCCAGTTTCTGAACATCACGGTGAGCGATCTGGTGGCCTCCGGGGAGCTGCAGGCGAAATGCATGAAAACCATCGCGGACCGGTATCCCACCGCGGCGGCGGTGAGCAACATGGATCTGTCCCTGGAGGCGGAGGCCTTCGGCGCGAAGGTGCGGTTCTCCGACGACGAGGTGCCCACGGTGGTGGGCATGCTGGTGGACGGCCTGGAGGACGCCGGGGCCCTGCGGGTCCCGCCGGTGGGGGCCGGGAGGACCGGGGAGGCCCTCGAGGCGGTGCGCCGGGCCCTGGATCTCATCCGGGACCGGCCCGTCTTCGCCGGGGTCATCGGGCCCTTTTCGCTGGCGGGGCGGCTGATGGATTTCACCGAGATCATGGTCAAGTGCATGATCGAGCCGGAGATTCCCCATGCGGTGCTGGAGAAGGTGACGGCCTTCCTGGTGGACTATATCCGGGAATACAAAAAGATCGGGGCCAACGGAATCGTCATGGCCGAGCCCGCGGCGGGGCTCCTGTCCCCGGACCTCTGCGACGGGTTCTCCAGCGGCTACGTTAAAAGGATCATCGACGCGGTCCAGGACGAGAATTTCATCGTCATTTATCACAACTGCGGCAACACCCTTCCCCTGATGGATTCCATCAAATCCATCGGAGCCAGAGTGGTCCATTTCGGGAACGCCGTCCCCCTGGCGGAAATGGTCCGCAATTTTCCCCCGGACACTCTCGTCATGGGCAACATCGACCCCGCCGGGGAGTTTCGGAACGGGACCCCCGAATCCATGCGGAAGGCCGCCGGGAAACTGCTGGAGGAGCTGTCGGCCCACCCCAACTGGGTCATCTCTTCGGGCTGCGACATCCCGCCCCTGACCCCACGGGAAAACATCGACGCCTTCTTCGAAACGGTGAGCGGGTTCTACCGGGGACGCTGAAGCGGGCGGGGTTCATTCTTCCGGCGGGGAGGGGCGGAACTCCAGGACGACCCGGGTTCCCGCCCCCTCTTCGATCCGCAGCTCGCCGCGGAGCTGGGACGTCAGGGTCTGGACCAGCGCCAGGCCGAAGCATCCGAGTTTTCCCCCCCCCTTTCCCCCGGAGATGCCTATCCCGTTGTCCTCCACGGTCAGGGTGGCCAGGTCTCCCTCCTTCGTGGCGGATACCCGGAGCAGGCCGCCCCCTTCATAGGGGAAGGCGTGCTTCATGGCGTTGGTCAGAAGTTCGTTGACGATGAGCCCCAGGGTGGTCAGTTCCTTCACCGGCACGGTGAAGTCCTGGATGTTCGATTCCACCACCAGGCGGGAGCTTTTCGGAGACATCCGCACGATGTCGTCGATCAGCGAGGGAAGGTAGTCCCGGGTGGACATTTCCCTCAGGTTGTCGGTGTGATGGAGTTTGTCGTACAGGATGCCCATGCTCCGGAAGCGGCTGCGCGCGTCCTTCAGGGCCGCCGCCGCCACGGGGTCCTGGATTCCCTCCGCCTGCAGGGAGAGGAGGCTCATCATGGCCGCCAGGTTGTTCTTGATCCGGTGATGGACTTCCTTCAACAGGGTTTCCTTCTCGTCCAGCAGGGCCAGAATTTTTTTCTCGTTGACGCTGAGGAGTTCCTGGGACAGCTTCTTTTCGGTGATGTCCTGGGAAACCCCGACCCGGTGGGTGACGCGTCCGTCGGTGTACCCCAGGCGCCCCCATAGCCTGATCCAGCGGCGGTTCCCCTTCCCGGTGATGAGTTCCGCCTCCACATCGAAGGGTTCCCCCGTTTCCATGGTGCGGGCGGTTGCGGCGGCAACAAGGCGCCGGGACTCGGGGAGGAAGAAACCCAGGACCGCGTCCAGGCTGGGAGAGAAGGAGCGGTCCACTTCGTAGATGGAGTACACCTCGTCGGTCCATTGGATCTCCCGGGTTTTCAGATCGGTCTTCCAGCCCCCGATCCGGGCGATGCTTCCCATCTCGTTCAGCAGATCCCGGCTGCTTATCAGGGCTTCCTGGGCCGCTCTTTGATCCGTCAGGTCTTCCTTGATGGATATGTAGTTGGTTATCTCGCCGTTCTCGTCCCGGACCGGGGAGACCACCGCCGACTCGTGATAGATCTCGCCGGATTTTTTACGGTTCACGAAATTGCCCCGCCAGGTCCTGCCCGAGGAGGTGATTTCCAGTAATTCGTCGAAGTCCTTCCTGTCAATGATGGTCCTCTGGAGAATCCAGGGTTTCTGCCCCCGGGCCTCCTCCAGGGAGTACCCCGACAGCTCCTGGAACCGGGGGTTGACGTATTCGATGCGGTTTTCCCGGTCGGTGATGAGGATGACGGAGGAGCTTTGCTCGATGGCCTGGGACAGTTTGCGGAGTTCCCGATCCGCCCGGCGCTCCTGGGTGATGTCCCGGATGACGGCCAGGACCAGGTCCGCGTCGAGCCGGGAGATCCGGAGATCGAAGAGCCTCTTCTCTCCCTTTATGACCAGGCTGTAGGTGTGCTCCTGCACCTTCCCGGTGGACAGGCAGTCCTCGTACAGCCGCAGATGAATCGCCACTTCGTCGGGGGGAAAGACATCGTCCAGATGGGCTCCGACGACGGACTCTTCGGGCAGGGCCAGGGAGCCGAATCCCGGTCCCCGGGCGAAATCCCGGATGCGCCCGTTCCGGTCCATCACCATCATCAGGTCCGGGAAAGCTTCGATGAGGGCCTGGAACTTTTCGTTTGCCTTCCGGGTTTCCCGGTTCGCCTGGAACAGCTTGAAGGCCATCTTGATGGATGCGTCCAGGACAGTGGGGTTGGAGTCCTTGACCACGTACCCGTAGGAGGTGATCTTCTCGGTCTTCTCCACCACCTCCGGGGCGGTGTGGCTGGACAGGAAGAGGATGGGGATGTCGCGGGTTTTCAGGATGAGCTCCGCCGCCTGGGTGCCGTCCATGCCCCGGCCCAGGTCGATATCCATCAGGATCAGGTCGAAATCGTCCCCTTCCCGGACCCTCGCCACGGCCGCCTCCCCTGTGAGGGCTGTCTCCACGGAGTAGCCCAGGCGGGTCAGGGCGGATTTTTCGGCCAGGGCGATGAGAGCCTCGTCTTCCACGAGAAGGATTGCTTTTCGTCTCGTCGTGTCCATGGGCGGATCCTGGGATCTATTTTACCGTAAACGGAGCAAATGTACAGGCCGGGAAGCGCCGCGTGCGGCCATCGGCCGGTCGGCCGCTGGAGGCTGTCCCGCAGGGCCGCCCGACGGGGAAAGGGTCCGCAGGCGGTTTCGCGGGTTTCCGGGCGGTGAATCGGCCCGCGGGCGGCTTTCCGCAGCGAGCCGACGGTCCGGCAGCGGGCCTGCGGACGCGGGGGGGGCAGGTCTGCGGACGCCGGGAGGCCGGGGCCTGCGGACGCGGGGGGGCAGGTCTGCGGACGCGGGGGGGCCGGCTGAAACCTTGACAAGGACCCGGGAAGACTCTACCTTGATCGCATCCGAATCGATTCCCACAAAGGAGAAAATCGTGAAAAAAATCGCGCGAATTCTGTTTTTCGCCATCACCGTCCTTGCCGCCTTCGGCCTTGTCCTTTCCTGCGGCGGGAAGAAGGAGGCGGGCGCCCAGGCCGCGGCGGAGAAGAAGGTGAAGGCCGGCTTCGTCTACATCGGCCCCGCCGGCGACTACGGGTGGACCTACGCCCACGAACAGGGCCGGCAGTTCGTGGTCAAGGAGTTCCCGTGGCTGGAGACGGTTTCGGTGGAAAGCGTGCCCGAGGGGGACGCGGTGCGGTTCATCGACCGGCTGGTGCAGGAGCAGAAGGTGGATGTGGTTTTCACCACCAGCTTCGGGTACATCGACGATACCGTGAAGGCGGCGGAGAAGTACAAGGACACCATGTTCTTCCACTGCTCCGGATTCAAGCGGGCCCCCAACCTGGGCAACTACATGGGGGACATGTACCAGATCTACTATCTGAACGGTCTGATGGCCGGGGCCCTCACCAAATCCGACAAGATCGGCTACGTGGCGGCCTTCCCCATTCCGGAGCTGTTCCGCCACATGAACGCCTTCGCCCTGGGGGTCAAGGAGACCAATCCCAAGGCCCGGGTCCACGTCAAATGGATCTACGCCTGGTACGGTCCCGACAAGGCCCGGGAGGCCGCCGAGGCTCTGGTGGCCGAAGGCTGCGACACCCTGGCCTTCACCGAGGACACCCCCACGGTCATCGAGGTGGCGCAGGAACACACCGCCAAGGGCAAGACCATCCGCTCCTTCAGCCACTACAGCCCCATGCAGCAGTACGGGAAGGACTCGGTGGTTTCCGGCCAGCTCACCGACTGGGGGGTGCTGTACAAGAAAATTCTGCAGGATTACCGGGACGGCAAACTCACCGATCTGTCCAACTACGACCTCCTGTGGTTCATGAAGGAGGGCGCCGTCGAATTGGGCGGGACCTGGACCGACAGGATCAACCCCGCCTATGTGGAGCCGCTGAAGGCCGTCAAGGTGAAGAGCGCCGCTTTCGGCGAGATCCCGGTCTACGATCTGGTCATGAAGCGCTACGACCAGATGAAGCAGGGGCGGGAGGTTTTCGACCCCTTCACCGGTCCCATCAAGGACCAGAAAGGGAACATCGTCATCCCCGCGGGGCAGATCGCCTCCATCCCCCATATCTTCCTGGAGATGATGTACCAGGTGGACAATTTCGCGACTCCGCTGCCCCAGCAGAAATAAGCCCGCGATTCCGGGAGGCCCGCCGGGGGGCTCTTTCCCGGGGGCTCTTTCCCGGGGG
>JAKQWJ010000144.1 GCA_029562045.1 Spirochaetota bacterium
TCCTTTTCCGGGGGGTCAACCTCTCCCAGGCGGTATCGGGCCCCATCCGCATCACCTACATGGTGGGCGAGGTGGCGGCTCAGGGGTTCAGCAGGAACTTCTCCACCGGCCTCACCTCCATCCTGAACTTCCTCGGCCTCCTGGGAGTGGCGCTCTTCTTCATGAACCTGCTGCCCATTCCCGCGCTGGACGGGGGTCTGCTGCTGATCTTTCTGTTCGAAGGGCTCCGGGGCAAACCCCTGAACCCCCGCTTCATACACCGCTACCAGTACGTGGGAGTTTTCTTCATCGTGCTGCTGGTGGTTCTCTCCACCATGAGCGATGTGTTTTTCTTTTTGAGGAACTGAATGAAAAGGTTTATTCCGCTGGTGATTCTCGTCACCTCCCCCCTTCTGATGTGCGCCGAAAGCTACGAGCAGACCCTGGATTCGGGCCACATCGGGCCGGTTCTCAGCCTGGCCTGGGACAGGGAGAGGGGGCTTCTTTTCTCCGGCGGCCAGGACGGAACCCTTCGCGTCTGGCAGAACCGGCCCTTCCGGCTTCTGCGGAAAATCCAGGTTTCCGATCTGCCGGTGCGCAGAATGGAACTCAACCCCCGGAGGCCGGAAATCGCCCTGGTTCTGTCCGACGGGAACAATCGTCACGTCCTCAGAGTCCTGGACTGGAAACGAGCGAAAACCAAATTCTCCGCAGACCTTCCCCAGGTTCCGCTGGCCCTGGAGTTCAGCCCTCTGGGCAGCTTCGTGGTGGTGGGGAAAACCGACTGGAACAGCCTGACCTTCTTCGACGCGGATACCGGAGGCAGGATCACCCCTCTGCGGGAAGGTTTCGGGATAGTGTCCTTCCTTCTGATTTCCGCCAGCGAAAACACCCTGGTGAGCTACACCCCGTCCTCCGGCTCATTCACCTACTGGGACCTCAAATCGGGGGAGCGGAAGCAGACGGTGCGCAGCTCCCCGGAACTGAGGAACCTCAGGGCCCTCAGTTCCCGCCACGCCGCGGGAACCCTGGGGGAGGATTTGGTGGTGGTCGACCTGGTCACCGGATCGGTCCTCGCTTCCTCCCGGGAAGAGGGCGTCTACGATCTGTCCGTGGGGCCCCAGGGGCGGATCGCCACCATGGCCGCCCAGCGCGATCGGACCGTCCTGCAGAGCTGGGTTTTCGAGGGCCCCGGCAACGGCTCCCTCCGGGGAGGACTCCTCCGCCGCGCCTCATCTCCCCGGCCCGTTCCGGGGGAGCCGGCGGACCTGGTTCTTGCCGACGACGGCGTCTACACCGCCCTGCGGGACGGAAGCATCGGCCTGGCGGAGGGGGAGGATCTTCCCATCCGGATTGGCGGGCGGAACCGCCTGGACCGGGTGACGGATCTGGCCGCCGAGGAGGGTGTTCTCCGTCTGGTCACCCCGGAGCGGATCCTGTCCTTCGCGTCCGACTTTTTCACCTCCGACGACGACGGGGATGCGACGAAGCTGACGGTCACGGCCGCGGAGAACCCTTTCCGGGCGTCTGCGGGTATTCTGCGGGGGGCCCGCGGGGATTACTTTCTCTGGCTCCGGGAACCGGACAGACCCGGGAGGATCGTCCGCATCGATTTCGCCTCCGGACTCGTCCTCTCCCGCTTCGATTCTTTCTCCCTCCCCCTGTCCGCGGTCCTGGAATCGGAGGGCTTTCTCTACTGCCTGGAGCGAAACGGGTCCATCAAGAAGATCGAAACCTCCGGCATGGGTGTCTCCTTCGAATACCCCGCCTGGGGGATCCACACCATGGTCCCTCTGGAAAACCGGAACATCCTGGCGGGAAGCGCCGGAGTTTTTTCGTCCCCCCTGGTGTCCATCAACGCCACGACCGGAGAAACCGTCTCCCTGGACGCGCCGCCCCTTCAGCTGGTTTTCGCGGTGGATTACGATCCCCGGGACCGTCAGGTCTACTTCGCGGGGCTGGAAACCGATGCGGACGGCGGAACGGCGACGAAGCTCTATCGGGCAGACCGGAACCGCACCGGGAACGCCACGGTCCTCGCCTCCCACCCCGGACTGGACATCGACGCGGACATCCACATTGATCCGGTCAGCTCCGACGTATACACCACCCTGGGGAACACCCTGCGGGGCTGGAACGGAGCCCGCTGGCGGAGTTTCGATTCCGGCAACGGCATCCCGCTCCTCCTCCGGGACCTGGGGCGACTGCTTTTCGGGATAAACGCCGACGGCTCCGTTTCCGTATGGGAGAAGAAATCAGGCCGCCTATCCGGGACCATCTACGTGCTGCAGGACGGGAACTGGGTCGTGGTTGCCCGGGACGGCCGGTACCTGGCTTCCCACGGCGAGGGGGTCAAGGTCCCCCTGACGGCACTGGGGGAGGAGGGGGCCCTGTCGGAGGAGGAAGAGGCGGGCCTGCGGCTTTTCCCGGAGGTTCAGCCGTGAGAGGGGTTCTCCCCGACCTTACGGATGGCCGTTTCCACCGCCTTCCGGACCTCTTCCCCGTAGGGGCCCTGGTCCCTGACTCCGGCGTAGAGCCCGCCCAGCAGTGATACCCGGTAGATCGGCCGCACCGAGTTCAGGGCCAGCGCGGCCATGTCCAGGATGCAGTCCTCGCAGCGGCAGACCCGAACATTTTCCGGCCCTTCCAGCTGGCGCTCCATCTCCTGGAGGACGAACCTTTCGGCTTCGTTGACCAGGGTCTCAAAATCGTAATCGTCCCGCAGTCCCACTGACTTCCTCCTAGATCCTCGCGTTGGCCGCCAGCGATTCGAACCGGGTATACTGGGGGATGAAGGCGATTTTGATGGTTCCCACCGGCCCGTTCCGCTGCTTCGCCACCACAAGCTGGGTTTCTATCTGGGATTTGACGTCGACGTTTTCCCTCTCCGTGCCCCGTTCCCGGTGCAGGAAGATGACCACATCCGCGTCCTGTTCGATGGAGCCCGATTCCCGGATATCCGCCAGGGTCGGGGTCTTTCCTTCCGTTTCCCGGCGCACCTGGGACAGGGCGACCACCGGGATGTCCAGCTCCCGGGCCAGGCCCTTCAGGGAGCGGCTGATCTCGGCGATCTGTTCATGCCGGGGAAGCTCGGGGTTCTCCGCCTGGATAAGGGAGAGATAATCGATGAAAATGACCTCCACCTGATGGTGGCTTTTCATCCTTCGGGCCTGGGCCCTCAGGTCCAGAAGTTTTATGTTGGGCTCGTCGCTGATGTACAGGGGCGCGTCGTAGATCAGGCCCGCCGCGGTGGTGAGGTTGACGAAGTCGTCAGGCTTCAGCATGCCGGTCCTGATGACGTGGGAGCCGATCCGCGCCTCGCTGGAGATGAGGCGCTGCATCAGGGACATCCGGGCCATTTCCAGGGTGAAAAAACCCACCGGCCGGTTCTGCCGGATGGAGATGTTGGCCGCCATGGACAGGGCCAGGGCGGTCTTGCCCACCGAGGGCCGGGCCCCCACGACGATGAACTCGGAGTTCTGAAACCCGCTGAGCATGTTGTCCAGATCGGGGAAGCCGCTGGGAACGCCGGTGTAATCATCCTGGGTGTGATAGCGCCTCTCGATGGCCTCGATGCTCTTTCCGATGACCTCCCGGGCACGCACGAAGCTCCCGGACTGCTGTTTGTCGGTGATCTCGAAGATCCGCCGCTCCGCCTCTTCCACGATCAGGCGGGAGTCCCTGCCCTCGTCGTAGGCCTCCCAGGCGATTTCACCGGAGATCCGGATGAGCCGCCTGCGGATGCTGGTCTCCTGGACGATCCGGGCGTAGTATTCCACATTGGCCGCCGAGGGGACCGTGGAGGTGAGGGAGCTGACATAGGCTGCGCCCCCGGCTCCGTCCAGGTCTCCATGGGTCTTCAGTTCCGAGGTCAGGGTTATGAGGTCCACCGACTCTCCCCGCTCGAAGAGCCGGATCATGGCGTGAAAAATCCGGCGGTGGGAGTTTTTGTAAAAATCCTCTTCCCGGAGATAACGGAGCACCGTGGCGAAGGCCTCCGTGTCGGAGGAGAGAAGGAGGGCCCCCAGCGTGGCTTTTTCGGCCTCGTCGTTGTGAGGGGGCACTCTGTCCTTCAGGTCTCCGGGTTGCATGGGAAGCGGGGATTCAGGCGCCGGTTTCCGGGGAGGGCTCTTCCTTGGACTTTTCTTCGGCTGCCTGAGGGTTTACCGCGACGCTGAGGATCGCCTCCTGGTTGTCGTAGAGCCGTATCTTGACCTTGTAGTTTCCCTGGGACTTGATGCTGGACTCGGGAACCTCGACCTTCTTCCTTTCCACCAGGATGCCCATCTTCTGCAGCTCGTCCACGATGTTGGTGCTGGTGACCGAGCCGAAAAGCCGGCCCTTGTCTCCCATGGGCATGATGATGGTCAGAGGCGTGGATTCGATGCGCTCCTTGACCCCCTGGGCATGCCGCCGCTTTTCCTCTTTGTGTTTTTCGATGGCCGCCCGCCGGGCCTCCAGAACCGCCAGGTTTCCCTTGTTGTGGGGAACCACCAGTTTTTTCGGGAAGAGGTAATTCCGCGCGTAACCCCGGGCCACCACTTTGATGTCCCCTTCCTCTCCCAGATTCGGGATGTCCTGCATCAGGATGACTTTCGTATGCATAGGATTATCTCCTTTCCTTGTTTCTGTAATGTATCCAGAGTTCCGACACCCCCAGGAGCGGAACACCGGCCAGAACCAGTATGTTGATCCCCGGAACGAAGACCAGCATGATCAGAAGGGTGGTCACCAGAACCCTCGTTCCCCGGGAGGCCCCGGCGGTGAGGGTTTTGATTATCCCCACCCCCTGGCAGCCGTACAAAACGGTCAGTATCAGGGCGAAGTTCCAGGCCAGCGCCCGAAAAAGCCCCAGGTCCACCATGAGAGACGCAAACACCGCCGACCAGCCCAGAAGGAAGGGCCATACCGCCCGGTCGTCCACCCGGAACCGGGTGAAGGCGGGAAACTCCCCCGGCTCTCCACAGGTTCTCCGGGCTATCCGGGCGCCCAGAACCCAGTTCGCCGCGAAGGTCACGAAGTACCCCGCCGCGAAGGTGTTCAGAAACCAGTACCGGGAAAGACGGACAACCTGCTCGGTCCCGGAAAAAGGCGCCGGCGAACCCGAGCCCCCCTCCGTCAGGGAGCGGAACATCGCCCCCACCTGAGCACGGAGCATCTGGTCGAACTCGGGACTGACCATGACGAAGCGCAGAAGCGGAACACTGAGAACAGCCGCCAGAAGCGTAGCCGCGACGAAGCGGCGATGCAAGCGGAACCGGGCCATGCCCGGGAGCTCCACCAGCGCCAGGCCGAGGATGAAGGTCAGCGGCATGGTGAAATCCAGACCGATGAGGTCCAGCCTGAGGCTCCCCCCATCCCGGGAGAGGATCTCGTAGAGCTTGATGCCCGCAATGCCCCCGAAGGCCGCGGCGGCGCCGACGGACCCCGCAACGAATCCCCGCCGGCGGTACAGGACCGTCAGCGGTATGACAAAGATCGGCAGAAAAAGGCTGACCCGGAAAAACACCACCGCCGTAGCGGCGAACAGCGCGATTTCTCCGAGGCCGAAACCCTTTTTTCCGGAATCCATGGACCGTCGTCACTTCTCCACGAAGGGCAGAAGCGCCAGGTTCCGGGCTCTTTTCACCTCCAGCGTCAGGGCCCGCTGATGTTTCGCGCAGGTGCCGGTGATCCGGCGGGGCAGCAGTTTACCCCGGTCGGTGGTGAACCGCCGGAGGGACTCCACCGCCTTGTAGTCCGCCTTCAGTTTCTGGGTGCAGAACTTGCAGACCTTCTTCTTGAACGACAGCCGGCCGCCCCGCCCCCCGGGACGCCCTCCCCTGCCCCGGTCGAAGCCGGCGCGGTCATCCGAGCCCCCGTCGAAATCCCGCATGTCCATCTGCTCGGGAGCTTCCTGTTCTTCCTTGTCGCTGTATTCGTCAGCCATGTATCCTCCGAAATCTTTCCACTAAAAAGGTATATCGTCTTCGAACTCCGCCGCGGGGCCCGACGGCCCGCGGGAGTCCCGCTCGTCCTGAGCCCCGGAGTCCCGGGAAAACCTTTCCCCTCCGCCGGGGCCCCTGCCGCCCAGGAGCCGCACATCGTTGGCGATTATCACAACCTTGCTGCGTTTCTGACCGTCCTGCTCCCAGCGATCCTGTTTGAGTTCCCCCTGCACCGACACCTGCTTCCCCTTGGTCATGTACTGGGAAACGGACTCTCCGGCCTTGCCGAAAAGGGTGATGTCGAAAAAACTGGCCTCGTCGGTCCAGGTGTCTCCGCTCTTGACCCGCCGGTTGACGGCCAGAGAAAACTCCAGAATGGCCAGACCCGACGATGTGTATTTGAGAGCTGCGTCCCGGGTAAGGTTTCCCACGAGAACCACGGAATTGATTGCAGACACGGCGCACCCCCCGGTTATGTGTCTTTTTTGATGACCATGACCTTCAGGAGTTCGGTCTTCAGCCTCAGGGTGTCCTCGATTTTGTGGGCCTGGGCCGGCTCCATCTCGACCATGTAGATCAGGTAATGACCCCGGGTTTCTTTCTTGACCGGATAGGCCAGAAGTCTCTGGCCCAGGTCCTCCTCCCCGGAAAGAACGGCGCCGAGACCGGTGAGTTCGTTTTTCACCATTTCCCGGCCGCGATTGAACGTGTCCTCTTCCTGGCGGAAGAGGCATGCCACCTCGTAACGTCGCATCGTGTCCTCCTTGTGGACGATATGGGCGGCGGACTGGGCCGCTGCCAAAGAGGTTCGGAAAACCTACCATAAAGGGAAGGCGGAGTCAAGTATCGGGGAGGCCCCGCCGATAGCTTTATTAGCCATGACCAAGAAGATACACTACGACGACAACATCTTCTTTCTGGATACAATGATAAAAACCGTCAAATCCGGCCTGTCCCTGGACATCGATCCGGAGTACTTCATCGACAAGGTGATCGAAGACCTCCTGTTTCTGGACGGGACCCTCCTTCTGATCTTCTCCTCGCTGAAGGGAAACCTCTATCTGCTGAAAAGGGCCGAGTACCTGCGCAGTCTCCTGCGGGGGGAAAAGAACTTCCTGGATCTGGTGGACGCGATTCTGGAGAAAAAAATCCCCTTCTCCGAACACCTGACGCCCCTCTTCGACAAACTTCGGACCCTCCGGGCCGAACATCTCCAGGCCTGCCAGGAGATGAAGCGGCTCCTGACCGAATCCCGGGAGGAGCCCTACCCCGGCGCGGACGTCATCTCTCCCACGGAATTCCACCTTCTCCTGAAAGGCGACGGGAATCAGGAGGAGCGGGAAACCTGAAGGGTTCCACCAGCTCCGCCAGCCCCTCCCGGTCCAGCGCCGGGACCTCCCCATTTTCCAGCCACCGGGGCTTCACGTAACCCCAGGAGGCGAGATAGGTTCGTATCCCGCCCATCTTTCCCGCCGTCAGCAGGTGGTCCAGCTGATCGTCCACGAAGACGGCCTCCCCCCCGCCTTCCCGGGACAGAAGGTCCCGGATGACCTCTCCCTTGGGCCGGGGGCCGGAAAAGATGACCCGGTCCTCCCTCCAGGGGATCCTGTGGTGGGCGAGGATCTCCAGGATGAATTCGGCCTTTTTCGTGGACAGAATGTAGAACTTCGGGTGTCCCAGGACTTTTTCGAGGATTTCCCCCATCCCGGGGAACAGGGGGTTGAGTTCCAGCCAGAACTCCCGGTCTTCCCGGAGAAACTCCTCCCGGGCCCGATAGAAGAGCCGGCCGTACCGGTCCATCGTTTCCCTGCCCCGGGAGGCGATTTCCCGGTCCAGGTCCTCCTGGACATGGACCTCCACCCCCCGGGCGATGAGATCGTGCAGCAGAAGGTAATCCTCCCCATTCCGGATGAAAGGCCGGTATCGGTGAAAAAGCTCCTTCTCCCGGGCCGTGGCGGGGGGGAGGCTTTCGCCTTTCAGGTGCTCGTGGTAGGCCCGGCGGGAGCTGATGAAACACTCGGGAAGGGAGTCGCAGACCACCCCGTCGAAGTCCAGGAAGAAAAACGGAAGATCCATGGGAAACACCTCCTCTCCCCGAGGCTCAGCAGCCCTTCAGGGCGGTCTGAAAACGGGCGTAAGCCCGCAGGTACCGCCGGTAGATCTCGGTATACCGGGCGTGGTTTTTTTCGTCCGGCGGGTACTCCGCCGGAAAGCGCACCAGATTTTCCGCCGCTTCCGCCAGACCGGCGTACTCCCCCCGTCCCTGGAGGGTCACGATGAGGCTCCCCAGGAGTTCGGCGTCCTCCACCTCCGGCACCCGCAGAGTTTTTCCCACCATGTCGGCTTTCATCCGGTTCCAGGCGGGGTTCTTGGCCTGCCCGCCCGAGAGCCGCAGTTCATCGACCCGGCAGCCGTGCTCCTCCAGGACCTGGACGGCCTGACGCACCGCGAAACCGATGGACTCCACCACCGCCAGACCCATCTCGTTCTTTCCGTGGTCCGCCCCCAGGCCGATGAACATGCCCCGGGAAAACTCCCAGGCCGCCCCCCGGTGCAGGGAGGGGAAGAACCAGGGCAGGTCGGGCCGGGAGAAGCCCCGGGAGCCGGAGATCTCCCCCATGGCGAGGATCATGTCCTCGTAACTCCTGCCGTTCTGACCCGAGAGCCGGCGGAACCAGTCGAAGAGCCGGCCGGTGGACGAGAGGATTCCCGCGACGTTGTACAGTCCCGGAACGATGTGGGGCAGACAGCGGAGGCTTCTGGAGGGCACGGGGCGGTCGGAGCAGTAGTTTATCCCCTCCGAGGTGCCCGCCCGGTCGCATACCCGCCCGGGGCGCACCGTGGCGGTGCCCAGGAGGCTCATCAGAAAATCGGGCCCTCCGGCGTAGAGCGGGGTCCCTGCGGGGAGGCCGAAACTCCGTGACGCCCCGGGGGTCACGGCCCCCACCCGGGTTCCCGGCGCCACGACGGGGGGGAACATCCCGCTCTCCAGCCCGTAGGCGGCCAGGGATTTCCCGGTCCAGAGGTACTCGGAGAACTCCGCCGAGGGGGAGACCGCGAAGATCTCGCCGCCGAGACGATGGCTCAGATACTCAGGACAGGGGAGGAAAAACCGGGTTTTTTCGTACTCCTCCGGATGCCTGTCCCGAAACCAGGCCGCCTTGGGCAGGAACATGCTGCGCTGACCCGAAACCGGGGTTTCGTTCTTGTCCAGCCAGAGGAGGGCCCCCCCCAGGGGCTTTCCGTCGGCTCCCAGGGGAACCAGGGTGGGGCCGTTGCCGCTGATCACCACCCCCGCGGGTCTGTCCGGGGCCAGCTTCCTCACCAGAGAACGCAGGCCCCGGCTCCACGTCTCCGGGTCCCAGTGGGCGCCCCCGGAGCGCCGGAAGCCGGCCCGGGCGAAACCCCGCATCCTGCCGTCTCCGGTGAAGAGCCCCCCCTTCATCGAGGAGGTCCCGATATCGACGCAGAGATAGGTCTCGGGGACTTTCATTTCCGGGGCAGTCCGTTTTCCTTTTTCCGGGTAAGCATGCGCTGAATGATCACCCGGTTGTCCAGGAGTTCGCTGAGGCTTATCTCGTGGTGGAGCCGGGAGATGATCCGGGCGAAGTGGCTGGAGACGTCGGCCTGGATGTACCATTCCCGCCCCAGGAGGCGCTGGTCGTGGCGCACCGCGTTGGTGCCGATGATCCGGTAAAAGAGGCCCGCCCGGTAGGCCGCCTCGAAATCCTCCACCGCCTGACCGGAGAACAGGGGGATGCTGACGGCGCAGATGATTTCCCGCGCCCCCAGGGTTTTAAGCAGCGTCATGGCCTTGATCAGGGTGCTTCCGGTCCCCAGAAGGTCGTCGGCCATGAAAACGTTCTTCCCCTCCACCGAGCCCAGGAGCTTCATGGACACGATATTGCTTTTTCCCGCGTTCTCCGAAAAACGGGAATAATCCCTCTCCTTGTACAGCATGGCCAGGGGAATCCCCAGGTTGGCGGCGTAGAACTTGTTTCTGTCCACCGCGCCGGTGTCCGGGGACACCATGACCAGGTTCGGGTCCTTCAGGTCCACGATTTCCGACAGCTTGACCAGGATCTGATAGGAGCCGTGCAGGTTCTCCAGAAGGAGCCGCCGGAACCCGTTGGTGATGTCCCGGCTGTGGATGTCCAGGGTGATGATGCGCTTCACCCCCAGGAACTCCAGGATCTGCCCGATCCGGATGGCGGTGAGCCCCTCCCGCCCCTTCTTCTTGTGCTGCCTCGAGTAGGGATAAACCGGCAGGACCAGGGTGATGCGCTGCGCCCCCGCGTGCCTGACCGCGTCGATCGTGACGAGGAGGCTCATGATGTGGTCGTTGACCGACAGGCTCATCATGTTTTTCCCCTCGTTCAGCGGGAGCACCTGGTGATTCTCTA
>JAKQWJ010000071.1 GCA_029562045.1 Spirochaetota bacterium
TCGATGGTCTTCTGCTGCATGGCGGTGAACACTTCGCTGAAGGGCATGGGAGTGGGGTTGGCCCCCAGGGCCCGCCAGGCCGAGAGATGGATGGGGTTCTGCATGGTGCGGACCTTCATCCCCTTGAGGTCTTCGGGGCTCTTCACTTCCCGGACCGAATTGGTGAGCTGGCGGAAACCGTTCTCCATATAGGCCAGGTTCTTCAGACCCTTGGGCTCCAGCAGGGCGGAGAGTTTCGCCCCCACGGGGCCGTCGAAGATGGCATCGGCGCCGGCGGAGCTGGTGATGATGAAGGGAAGATCGAAGACATTGAACTCCGGCACCAGTCCCGTAATGGGGGAGGCGGTGGTCACCACCATTTCCAGGGTTCCCATGCGGACCCCTTCGGTGGCCCTGACGTCGTCGCCCAGCTGGGCATTGGCGTAGACCTGCACATCGTACTTGCCGGGCAGCTTCCCTTCGACATACTTTTCGAACTCCAGCCCGGCCAGAAACACCGGGTGCTGCTCGTTCAGGCCGTTGGAGATCTTGATGATCTTCGCCGGGGCTTTGGCTGCCTCCCCGGAGCCGCCGGCGAAGACCTGGCCCAGGGCCAGAGCCACAAGAAGGGCCAGCATCAATACGGATGCCTTTTTCATAAAAATCCTCCATAAAAATAATTCGTGCTTCCAGGAAGCCTAAAAGCCGTACGGCTTTTTTCCCTGACAAAAGTCCCCGGCGGACGGCCCCGAAAGGATCGCCGCCGGGATCAGCCATTACCTCACCAGGCTGGGAATGAAGGTGATGAGCGCCGGCACATAGGTGATGAGGAAGAGCACCACCACCTCGATAAAGATGTAGGGCAGAACCGCCCTGGACAGCTGCAGCACCGTGAGCTTGGAAATGCTGCAGCCCACATACAGGACATTCCCCACCGGCGGGGTGATAAGCCCGATGCAGAGGTTCACCACCATGACGACCCCGAAGTACACCGGATCGATCCCGAACTTGTTGATGATGGGCATCAGCATGGGGCCCATGATCAGGATCGCCGGCGTCAGGTCCAGAACGCAGCCCACCAGGAGGAGCAGGATGTTGATCACCAGCATCAGGATGAGCCGGCTGTCCCCCGCAAGCCAGAGCAGGGCGTCCGCCAGCAGGGCCGGAATCTGGGCGATGGTTATGTAGTATCCCGCCGCCAGGGCCGCCCCGCAGACCAGAAGGACCACCGCGGAGTTACGGGCGGTGGCCACGAACATCCGCGGCAGGTCCGCCAGCTTCAGGTCCTTGTAGACGAAAAAGGAAACGACGAAGGCGTAGACCACTGCGATCACCGCCGCCTCGGTGGGGGTGAAGACCCCGAAAACGATGCCGCCCAGGATGAGCCCCGGCAGAATCAGGGCCCAGATGGCATTGATGGAGGTTCTCCACACCTCGGCAATGCTGAACTTTCCGTCGGCCCGGTAGTTCCGCTTCCGGGCGTGGAAGTACCAGCCGATCATCAGACCGATTCCAATGAGGATCCCCGGTATGATCCCCCCCAGGAAGAGGCGGACGATGGAGACATTGGCGGTGATGCCGAAGATGATCATGGGGATGCTGGGGGGGATGATGGGACCGATCACCGAGGAGGAGATGGTTATGGCCGCCGAGTGTTCCTTGTCCAGGCCCTCCCCTTCCATAATCGGAATCAGCATGGCCCCGATGGAGGCGGTGTCGGCCACCGCCGAGCCGGAAACCCCGGCGAAGAGCATGCTGGCCAGAACATTGACGTAGCCCAGGCCTCCCTTGATCTGCCCCATCAGCGCCCCGGCCACCTTGACGATGCGCTCCGAGATGCCTCCGGCGTTCATGATCTCCCCGGCCAGCAGGAAGAAGGGGATGGCCATCAGGGGGAAGCTGTCGATTCCCCGGACGATGTTCTGGACAAGAAGGGCGGCGCTCACCTGGTTCATGAAGAGGGCCAGAACCAGCGCGGTGAGGGCCAGGGAGAAGGCGATGGGCACCGACAGGGCCACGAAAACGGCCAGAGAAAGGAGAAACAGCGGAAGCATCATGCACCTCCCTTTTGAGCGGCCAGAAGACCCCGGATGTCCGAAACCAGCTTGAGGACCGCCTCCAGCAGCATCAGACCGGTGGCGATGGGGGCTGCCATGTAGACGTAGCCGTAGGGGATGGGAACCGCCGAGGCCACCCAGCCGCTGGCGAAGGAGTCGGCGGTCATCTCGATGCCGCCCTTGGTCAGAACCACCAGCGCCGTAACCACCAGGGCGTCGGCCAGGACGGCCACGATCCGCGCCCCCCGGGGGGGCAGCACATTCAGTAAAATATCCAGCCCCAGGTGCTCGTTCCGGAGGTAGGCGATGACCGCCCCCATGAAGGCCAGCCAGATGAGCATGAAGCGGGAGACCTCCTCGGACCAGGCGATGGCGGCGTTGAGGAAGTAGCGGAAGATCACGTTGCCGAAGACGACAACCACCATCCCCGCCAGCATGGTCCCGATCATGAAATTTACGGCCTTTTCAAACCCGCCGCGAAACGTGTCCAGCGGGCTCTTCCGGCGTGCGTCGCCCATGCCTAGGCCCCCTTCCTGCGGACCTTGACGCCCGCCATCTTTTCGTAGAACTGGATGATTCCGCCGTGGTCGTCCTTTTCCTTTCCCTCCACCTTCAGGGCCTGCATGATCTCCATCACCACGCTGGTGAGGGGGATGGGCGCCCCGATCTCGTGGGCGGTGTCCAGGGCGTTCTGCAGATCCTTGATGTGCAGTTCGATCCGGAATCCGGGCTTGTAGTTCCCCTCCAGGACCATGGGACTCTTGGCGTTGAGTACGGTGCTCCCCGCCAGGCCGCCCTTGATGGCGTCGAAGACCTTTCCCGGGTCCACCTTGGCCTTCTGGGCCAGGACATAGGCCTCGGACATGGCGGCGATGTTCAGGGCCACCACGATCTGGTTGGCCAGCTTGGTGACGTTGCCGGCGCCCACGTCACCGCAGAGAACGGCGGAGGCCCCCATCTTCAGCAGAATGTCCTTCACCCTGGTGAAATGCTCCTCCCGGCCTCCCACCATGATGGCCAGGGACCCGTCGATGGCCTTGGGCTCGCCCCCGGAGACCGGGGCGTCCAGGAAGTCGACCCCCTTCTTCTTCAGCTCCGCCGCCACCTCCTGGGAGGCCAGAGGCGCGATGGAACTCATATCCACCACCAGAGACCCCGCCTTGGCCCCCTCGATGACCCCGTCCTTCCCCAGAACCACCGTTTTGACGTGGGGGGAGTTGGGCAGCATGGTGATGACGATCTCGCACCGGGATGCCACATCCCGGGGGGAGGAACCCTGCTCCGCCCCGGCGGCCACCACCTCCGCCACCGCCTCCTTGACGATATCGTAGACCACCAGCTTGTATCCCGCTTTCAGCAGATTTTTGGACATGGGCTTTCCCATGATGCCCAGTCCGACGAATCCCAGTTTCATGCCGTTCCTCCATTCATTCCGATTTTCCGCTATTGTAGCACGGACTTCACCGCGTCCCTGATGGCCGCCGCGGTCAGGCCGTATCTTTCCAGAAGGTCGTCGTAATTTTTCGCCGAAACACCGAACACGTCAGGGATTCCCACGAACTCCACGGGGCCGTGCCTTTCCGTTCTCAGCGCCTCCAGCACCGCCGACCCCATGCCGCCGACGATGGTGCCCTCCTCCGCCGTCACGATGCCCCGGACCCCCCGGGCTGCGGCGATCACCCCGGCCCGGTCCAGGGGTTTTATGGTGCTCAGGTTCAGGACCCTGACCTGGATCCCCTCTCCGGCCAGCATCTCCGCCGCCGCCAGGGCCCGGGACACCATGACCCCGTTGGCGAAGACCGCCGCGTCCTTCCCCTCCCGGAGGGTCCAGACCTTGCCGGGGCTCCAGGGCTCCTTCTCCGGGGTAACCGGGGGAAGATCGTTGCGGTTTATCCGGATGTACACCGGTCCGTCGATCTCCGGCATCTTCTCCATCATCTTGACCACCTCCACCGCGTCCGCCGGGGCCAGGACCGTCATGTGGGGGAGTGACCGCATGGTGGCGATATCCTCCACGCTCTGGTGGGTCTTCCCGTCGCCGAAGTCCGAAAGGCCGGCGCTGGAGCCGCAGATCCGCACCTTCAGGTTGGGGATGCAGATGGAGTTCCGCAGCTGGTCGAAGGCCCGGCCGGCGGCGAAGACCGCGAAGGTGTTCATGAAGGGGATCTTACCCGCCAGGGCGAATCCCGCGGCGGTGGAGGCCATGTTCTGCTCCGCTATCCCCATTTCGAAGAACCGTTCGGGAAACTCGTCCTGCAGCAGCACCGTCCGGGTGGACTTGCTGAGGTCCGCGTCCAGGGCGACGATGTTCCGGTCCCGTCGGGCCAGCTCCAGAAGGCTCAGGCCGTAGGCTTCCCGCAGGCTTTTGGTAGACAACGATATCATCATGTTCCTTCCCTCTTCCTTCAGTTTTTGTCCAGCGCCTCGGCCTGGGCCTGCAGTTCCGCCTTCGCCCGGGCGAAGAGCTCCTCCGTCAGGATCCCGTTGTGGAAGGCCGCGTTGTTTTCGGCAAAGGAGAAACCCTTGCCCTTGACGGTATGGGCGATGATCACCGTGGGCCGGCCCTTCACCGTCTCGGCCTCCTCCAGGGCGCCGATGATCTGCCCCACATTGTGGCCGTCGATCTCGATGACCTTCCAGCCGAAGGCGTCCCACTTCTTCGCGATGTCGGGGATGTCGAAGATCTCGCAGGTGGGGCCGGTGGCCTGGATCCGGTTGCAGTCCACGAAGGCCACGAGGTTGTCCACCTTGAACTTCCAGGCCGCCATGGCCGCCTCCCAGATCTGCCCCTCCGAGAGCTCCCCGTCCCCCATGACCACATGCACCCGGTTGGGCCTGCCGTCCAGCCGCAGGGCCAGGGCCATCCCCACGCCGATGGAGAGCCCCTGCCCCAGGGAGCCGGTGACCGCCTCGATCCCCGGGGTCTGCATGTCCGGGTGGCCCTGCAGCGCCCCCGCCAGGGTCTTCACCTTGGCGAACTCGGTCTTGGGAAAGTAGCCCAGTTCCCCCAGGGCGGCGTACTGGATCAGCACCGCGTGCCCCTTGCTGAGCAGGAAAAGGTCCCGGGACGGGTCCCGGGGGTCGGCCTTGTTCACCTTCATCTTGTGGAAATAGAGAACCGCGACGATCTCCGCCAGGGAACTGGAGCCGCCCAGATGGCCCGCCTTTCCGATGCCCACCATCTCCAGCAGATTGAACCGGAGCCGGAGAGCGGTCTTTTCCAGGGATTTTATCGTACTCTGCGCTGTCATCCTCATCCTCCCTCTGTCCATGTAGTATCCGGCGGCCCCGGGGCCGCCCGTTCCGTCGTCAGTCCCACCGGCGAATGGAGGCGAGAAGCGCTTCGGCCTCCTCCGGCGTCGGAGCGATGACGTGCAAAAAGAGCCCCTCTTTCGGCAGATTCCTTTTCATGCAGTCCAGGTCCTCCAGGGTGAAATCGCCCCAGAGAACGAGATTCTTCTTTTCCAGGATCCGCCGGAGCTGGGGGACCATCTCCGGAACCGACGGGCCCCCCACATCCTTGTTGACCTCCACAGCCTTCAGTTCATCGATGCGGAAAAGCTCGTCCAGGATGAAAAAGGAGGCGGGGTGCAGGTGTATGCAGGTGTGATCCTTCCCCGCGCAGATCCGGCGGGCCGGCTCGGCCAGAAATTCCCGGTACATGGCGGGGGACATGATGGCCGACAGATCCTCCTGGAACCAGACGCTCCCGCCCGGGGCCCAGACATGGTAGAAGCCCAGGGCGGTGCCGCCGTGAAAGGGGGGTATCAGCCGGTTCTGCTCCTCCAGGACCCGGAGGAACAGGTCCGTCACTCCAAGGAAAAAGGCCTTCATCTTTTCCGGCTCGTCCGCCATGGCGTAGACCATCCGGGTCTGGCCCAGGACCGCTCCGGTCATGTCCGAGGGCCCCCGCATGATGGGCATGCCCACGGGAAAGCGGCCCCGGGACAGCTCCACCAGGGCGGAGGTGAACTCCAGGTACTTCCGCAGCCAGGGGTTATCCGGGTCGAAAACGATCCTGCCCCCTTCGTCGGGAGACTCCATCCAGGGCAGGCTCTGGAAACTCTCCTCCCCGGCGATGACGGGACAGCCCAGGATGGCCTCCATCCAGGGGATTCCGGTGAAAGGCTCGGCGGTCCAGAAGGCGTCCTGCCCCAGCTCCTCCGATATCCGGAACATCTCCTCGTAATCCGGCAGGAAATCCTCCACCGCCAGCATGTCCGGGGAGATGCGTTTTCCCGGCTCCAGCAGTTTTTCCGCCCCCCGGTAATGGCGGCTGAAAAAAAAGTCGGGGACCACACGAAACGCGGCGATGGGATGCCGCTGCGGTTCCCGGTTCCAGAAAGCCCTGTGCATCGCCAGCCGGGACTCCAGGTCGGGTCTCGAAAGCCTCACCCCCAACTGTGCACCCTTTTGACCATCTGCCGTTGACTCCCTTTGCCGCGACGGCGGCGCTGTTTCTCAGGGCACAATGGGTCCTCTGAGATAATGACGCTATACGATAACCCGGCTGTTCCGTGAAGTCAATCTTTTATCTCGTTCCGGTTTCTGTTTCAGGCCGCCCGCAGGTGGAGGCAGGAAATATTGTCCCTCCCTCCGGCCTCCTTCGCCGCCGCCACCAGGGCGGGGACCGGGTTGAGGGGATTCTCCGCCGTGATGGACCCGATCCTCCGGTCCCCCAGAAGGTCGTGGAGCCCGTCGGTGGAGAGGAGGAGCGCCCCCCCGGTCCGGGAGAGCCCGCCGACGGCGCCGAAGTCACAGTAGGCATCGGGAGAGCCTCCTCC
Source organism: Spirochaetota bacterium (assembly GCA_029562045.1). Classification (GTDB taxonomy): domain Bacteria; phylum Spirochaetota; class Spirochaetia; order DTKZ01; family DTKZ01; genus JAKQWJ01. The sequence goes on from JAKQWJ010000071.1 coordinate 6,821, forward strand.
CAGACAGTTGACCAGTATGTGGGACGGCGCGTCCGGCCTTCCCGTCGCCTCCCGCAGACTGTGGTCCCGGGACAGCCGGACCGGCCCCTCCGCGCCCAGGAGATAGGCCCGGGAATCGCCGATGTTGACCCAGCTCCACTCCCCGCCGTAGAGGAGAAAACCCGTCAGCGTCGTGCCCATCCCGCGCAGACGGGGGTCCCGGTCCCCCGCCCGGCGGAGTTCACCGTGGGCATGGGCCGTCAGGTCCTGAAAAAACCTCCGCAGATCCCCCAGGCCAAGTCCCGGCGCCAGCTTCCCCACCTGGGCGTCGAAGAAGCGGAGCGCCGTTTCGCTGGCCACCTCCCCGGCGGGGGCGCCCCCCAGCCCGTCGGCGACGGCGAAGAAGAGGATGTCCCCGTCCCGGACCTCCAGCTCGACGTCAAAGATCCCGTCCCGGATGAAGCGCCCCGCCGCCAGGACCATGTCCTCGTTGTCCCTCCGCAGAAGGCCCCGGTCGCAGGCGGCGTGAATGTCCAGCCTCATGATTTCCGGCCCGGGAATGCCCGCGTCCGGTCCCGGGACGGCGGGTGAGGGACGCCGGGAAACCTGCGGGGCGCGGCGGCGGGAACGGTCATTTCCGGACCAGCGCGTCGCGGATTTCGGTGAGGAGCAGGACCTCCTCCCTCGGCGCGGGGGCCTCCGCCGCCTTCCCCGCGTCCCGCCGCTTCAGGCTGTTGACCCCCTTGACCAGCAGGAAAACCGCAAAGGCCACAATGACGAAGTTGACAACCTTGTTTATGAAGAGACCGAAATTCAGGGTCACCGCTCCGGCGGCCCGGGCGGCTTCCATGCTCGCATAGGGACCCGGGGGAAGCCCCTCCTTCAAGACAAGAAAAAAATCCGATGCATCTATCTGCCCGATTATCAGGCCCAGGGGCGGCATCAGGAGGTCGTTGACCAGGGAGGTCACGATGGCCCCGAATGCGGCCCCGATGATGATGCCCACCGCCATGTCGACGACGTTTCCCCGCATGGCGAACTCGCGAAATTCCTTGAACACGGCCTATCCTCCTTCGTTGGGAGCCTGGGATTTTTTCGCCCCCCCATCATTTTATCGCAGGGGGCCGTAAAATCCTCCCCCCGCCGTGCCGATAGGAATACTGCGGGCTTTCTGCGGATTCCGTAAAAAAAAGGAAGCGGTTCCCCGCTTTCAGTGGCATAATGTATGCGTATGGTCAAGAAAAAAGTCTGCCTTCTGGGACAGTTCGGCGTGGGCAAAACGAGCCTCATCGAAAAGTTCGTGTTCAACGTGTTCTCGGAAAAATACCTCTCCACCATCGGAGTCAAGGTGGACAAGAAGGAGGTCGTTCTGCCTGACGGCCGGCGGGCGGTCCTGATGGTCTGGGACCTGGCGGGGCAGGAGGAGGAGAACCCCGCGCCCAGGGCCTATCTGAAGGGAATGTCCGGGTACCTTCTGGTGGCCGACGGCACCCGGCCGGACACCCTGGAAATGGTCCGGAGAATCCATAAAACCGTCGGCGGGCAGTACCCCGATGTTCCCTTCAGACTGCTGATCAACAAGTCAGATCTGACGGCGGACTGGAAAATCAGCCCCCGGGATTACGAGGATTACACCCGCAAGGGCGTGGAGGTGCACATCACCAGCGCCAAGGAGGGCACCGCCGTGGAGGATGCCTTCGTGGGTCTTGCCGGAGCCATGCTCCGGCCGGAGGGAGGATGAGCGCCGACCCCCGTTATGGGAGGCTGGACGCCCGGGAACGGCGCAACCTCCGAGAGCTGGAAAAGCGGCTGTCCGGCTCCGCCGTGACGCCCCGGGCCGTGGGGGGCGCCCTTCCGGAAGCGGTGCTGACGGACAACACGGACCGCCAGAAGCTGGCAAAATCCATCATGGGAGTCACCGAAGACGCCATCACCCTGTCGGTCCGGACCGATCCCCAGACCCTGTCCACCGCTCTCTTCCCCATCATCGGATCGGCCATCCGGAAAGCCGTCAACAAGCTTCTCTCCGAAACCATGGTCCGGATGAACGCGGGGCTGGAAAACACCTTTTCCCTCCGGCGGATGGCCTGGAGATTCCAGGCCTGGAGGTCCGGCGTTTCCTACATGGAGATCCTCCTCCGGAACACCCTGGTCTTTCAGGTGGAGCATGTTTTCCTGATCCACCGCCGCACGGGCATCCTGCTCCACGACTGCTCCCGCGCCGGCACCCAGCTGGCGGACAAGGACATGGTGGCTTCCATGCTGACGGCGGTGCAGGATTACATCCGGGATTCCCTGCGATTGCGGCGGAAAAGCGACGGCATGCACACCCTGACCGCCGGAGAATACTCCTTCGTCGTGGAGGACGGACCTCTGGCCATCATCGCCCTCATCGTCCGGGGAACTCTGGACCCCTCGCTCCGGGAGACCGCCCAGGACGCCCTGGAAACCATCCACCTCCGGATGACGGGCCCCCTCTCCTCCTTCTCCGGGGACACCACCGGTTTCGCCGAGGCCGAGACCTACCTGAGGCCCTGCCTGACCGGCCGGAAGCGGGACGACGGGAAAAAGGTCCCGATCTACTCCATCGTTCTCATCTCGGTCCTGCTGGCCGCCGCCGCCTTTTTTCTGGGGCGCAGCGTCCTGGAAAGACGGGAGCGGGAACTTTTCATCGAACGGCTTCGCGCCGCCCCGGGTGTCGTGGTCACCGGCGTCACCCGGGGATGGGGAAAAACCGTGGTCCACATCCTCCGGGATCAGGATATGGAGGACCCCTTCCCGGGGGAGGACCCGCCCGAGGGACTGTCCGTCCAGTCCCGGGAGTACCTCTCCCTGGAACCGGAGTTCGTCCTGCGGCGGCTCCGGCTCATCCTGCAGCCCCCTGCGGAGGTGAGTCTCCAGTTCCGGGACGGGGTCCTGCACGCCCGGGGCCCCGCTCCGGAGGCATGGGTGCGGGACCGCCTGCCCCTGGCATACACCGCCGGCGGGGTGAAGGAGGTCCGCCACTCCCGGGAGAGGGAGGGAACGCCACTGCCGGAACCTCTGGGTTCTCTGTCCCGGGACCTGTCACTCCAGACGGTGCTTTTCCCCGCGGACCTGGACACTCCCCTGCCGGGTCAGGACGAGGCGCTGGAGCGGGTCCGGACCCTGATCCGGAGCATCCTCCGCGCCGCCGGGGAATCGGGCCTGTCCGCCCGGATCGAGGTGGTGGGGCATGCCGCGGGAGAGGTCCAGGACCAGGGGAGTGTCCGGGTGAGCCTGGGGCGGGCGGAAAAAATCGCCGGACTCCTGTCCTCCCGGGACGGAGAGCTGGAAAAACACCTTGTCCCCCGGGGAGTGGGGACCGCCGAACCGCCGGTTCCGGAGACGTCCCGGGATGGTAAGGAGAAAAACCGGAGCGTCACCTTCCGAGCAGTCTTTCGCTGAATCCTCTTCCCAGATTCTCCGCGTCCGCCGGGGGAACTCCAAATCTGCCGGAAAACACGTCCTTGAGAAAGCGGGAGAGATTGAGCCCCATCCGGGGCTGGTCGGGGAAAAAATAGGCGAACTGGTAGCTCTGCGGGTCCAGGACCCGGGACCGGGCGCCGGCGGCCACCGGCCCGGCGGCCATGGTGACGATGTATCGAGAATAATCGAAGACCTCCGGCTCGGGCCTGTCGAAGGCGGCGGAGGGCACGAGAAGCGGGGCCTGATCCTGGGGCGACACGACACAGTACATCCGGGGCTCCTCCGATTCGGCGCGGACGCCCAGATCCAGGTACTCCAGGCGGGTGGAGCCGGTCTTTCTTTCCCCCTCGAACCGGGCGGAACCGTCCGCGTCGGGGGAATGGTAGGCCAGCAGGATCCCGTCCTCCTCCGGGGTGGCTTCCGGCCGGTAGTATCCAAAGAGGGGAAAGCCGAAACCACTCCGCACGAAGGAGCTTCCCAGGTGACGGGGGATCATCCCGATCTTTTTCACCTCCGGAGGCGCGTCCTCCAGAAGCCCGTTCAGGTACCGGATCATGGCGGAGATATCCCCCGCGCTTTCCTCGTCCCGTCGGAGATAGCCGTCCTGGTGCAGGATGGCGTGGGCCCGGAGGACCGACAGGACCTGGACGAGTTTGTCCCGGCGTCGGTCCCGGTCGAAATCCAGGAGCGGCTCGTACTCGTCGGAATCGAAGAGGAGGCCATGGAAACGAAGGACCGAAACGATGCGGTCCGCCGGGGACGCTTTCCCTACGTCCGCCATCAGCCCAGTTCCGGAGACAGAAGTTCGATGCCCTCGGGTTCCCGGCGCAGCCTGACGATGTCGTCCAGCACCAGGAAGAAGGCTTCCACCAGGGCCGGGTCGAAGGAGACTCCGGATTCCTTTTTTATGTACTCCGCCGACCGGTCCAGGTTCCAGGCCTCCTTGTAGGGGCGGCGGGACATCAGGGCGTCGAAAACGTCGGCGATGGCGCAGATCCGGCTCATGATGGGTATGGCCGTCCCGGTCAATCCCTCGGGATAGCCCAGCCCGTTCCACTTTTCATGATGGTGCAGGGCGATGTCCCGGGCCAGCCGGAAAAGGACGAAATCGTCCTGGTCCAGAAGATCCGCTCCCATGGTGGTGTGGCTCTTCATGATTCTCCACTCTTCCCGAGTCAGCCTTCCGGGTTTGAGCAGAATGGAGTCGGGCACGCCGATCTTCCCCACATCGTGCAGCAGGCTGGCGTGGAAAAACCGGTCCCGGTCCTCCCGGGACAGGCCGGCCTTTTCCCCGATGAGGACGCAGCTCCTGCCGATGCGGTATATGTGGTCCCCCGTATCCACGTCCCGGTATTCGGAGGCCCGGGCCAGTCTGGCGATCACCGCCAGCCGGGAGTTCAGCAATTCCATGGTCCTCTGCCGGACCTTCGTCTCCAGTTCGTGGTTCTGGATCCGGATGATTTCCAGGAAACGGTTCAGGTCAGCGTTTTTTTCCGCCAGGGACTTCCCGAGAAGATCCAGTTTTTCGTTGGCCGCCAGCAGTTCCCGGTTCCGCTTTTCCAGATCCTGCTTCAGCAGGGTGATTTCGTTGTTCCTCTGGATGACCTTCCGCCGAGTTTCCATGGCCGGGGTCTGGTCTTCCAGCGCCACCAGAGCAGCGTGTTCTTTTCCCGAAACGGGAAATACGTCGAGATCGAAATAGAGTCTGCCGTTCCCCGATCCGGCCTCCCGGGCCACCCCGGGAAGCCTGAACTCCCCGGCCCCGTTTTTCAGGATGGCGAGAATTTCCTCCTCTCGCCCGACGATCTCGTGGAAGACATCCGCCAGGGGGATCGGCCCATCGGGGCGGGGGATCCGGAGGTACCGCCAGAAGCCCTCCCCGGTGGGGTGCAGAAACCCCCGGACATCCAGGGGTTCGTAATGGATATCGAAGCGTTTCAGCAGTTCGTCCATACCTGTAAAGATATCCCCGATCCGCGGATATTTCAGAGAAAGAGCAGCGCTCCCGCGACGACGGCCCCCGCCAGGTTGGCCTCCAGACGCGGG
>JAKQWJ010000077.1 GCA_029562045.1 Spirochaetota bacterium
TTTCGACGAGCAGATCATGGACGACATCGAGGGGGGCAAGCGGGAAAACTTCATGCTCCATTACAACTTCCCCCCCTTCTCCGTGGGCGAGACCGGCAGACTGGGCACCGGGCGGCGGGAGATCGGTCACGGCCATCTCGCCTATCGGGCGCTGGACGCGGTCCTTCCGGACAAACCCTCCTTCCCGTACACCATCCGGGTGGTGTCGGAGGTGCTGGAATCCAACGGCTCCTCCTCCATGGCCACCGTTTGCGGCGGAAGCCTCTCTCTTCTCAACGCCGGGGTGCCCCTCCGGAAGCCGGTGGCGGGCATCGCCATGGGCCTCATCCAGGATGGGTCCAGAACCGTGGTTCTCAGCGACATCCTCGGGGAAGAGGACCATCTGGGGGACATGGACTTCAAGGTGGCCGGGACCGAAAAGGGCATCACCGGGTTCCAGATGGACATAAAAATTTCCGGCGTCAGCACGGAGATAATGAAAAAAGCCCTGGACCAGGCCAGAACGGGCCGTCTCCACATCCTCGGCATCATGAACAGGGTCATCGAAAAGCCCCGCACCGAACTGTCCGAGTACGCGCCCCGGATCATCAACATGAAGATAGATCCGGAAAAAATCGGCCTCCTCATCGGCCCCGGCGGGAAAACCATAAAAGGCCTGTCGGAAAAGCATGACGTCCGGATCAACGTGGAAAACGACGGGGCGGTGACCATCTACAGCAACGCCCGGGCGGGGGGCGAGGGCGCCCGCAACAGTCTTCTGCAGATGATGGAAGAGCCTGAGGTGGGCAGAACCTATTCCGGCGTGGTGCGCAGGATCATGGATTTCGGGGCCTTCATCGAGTTCCTTCCCGGCAAGGAGGGCCTTTGCCATATCTCCAAGATGGCCAACCGCCGGATCAACTCCGTCACCGATGTCCTCAGCCTGAATCAGGAGGTGCAGGTCCGGATCATCGAAATCGACAAGATGGGCCGGGTCAACCTGGCCCTGATGCACGACGAGCAGAAGCCGGAGGGTAATTAGTCCGGTCCGGTCCGGCTCCGGAAACGGGCCGGACCGCGCCGGGTAGAGGCGTATGAAGAAGGTTGTCGTACCCTGTCAAAGCTCCGACGACCGTCTTCCCCGCTACGAAACGGAAAACGCGTCGGGAGCGGACCTGTCGTCGGCGGTGGAGACCGTCATCGGCCCCGGAGAATGGAAAACGGTGCCCACCGGTCTCCGGCTGGAAATTCCGCCCGGAGTGGAAGCCCAGGTGCGGCCCCGCTCGGGCCTCGCGTCCCGCCGGGGAGTCACCGTCCTGAACGCCCCGGGGACCATCGATGCGGATTACCGGGGCGAGATACTGGTGGTCCTGATCAATCACGGGAAGGAGCCCTTTGTGGTCAGGCCCGGAGATCGGATCGCCCAGCTGGTATTCGCCCCGGTGCTCCGGGGGGAGTTCCTTCACACCGAAGTCTTGGGTGAAACGGCCCGGGGCGCCGGGGGCTTCGGGTCCACAGGCGTCGGGTCCCCGGGGTGAAAGGCCGCCATTCCCGGATCGGCGCCTATGTGGGGAAGGAGTTCGCCCTCTCCACCCTGGTGGCCTTTCTTTTTTTCTTCATCATTTTTTTCATCAACCAGATCCTGCTGCTTGCGGAGGAAATTCTCTCGAAGAAGGTTCCTCTCCGGGATGTGGCCCTCATCATCATCTACTCCCTTCCCGCCATTGTGGCCCTGTCCTTTCCCTTCGCGTCGCTGGTGGGCTGTCTCATGGCGGTGGGAAAGCTGGCGTCCCACAACGAAATCATCGCCATCCAGGCCTCGGGCATACCTCTGCGGAAGGTTTTTCTTCCCCTTCTCATCATGGGTACGGTCTTCTCCGTCGCTTCCTTTGTGGTCAACGACTATTTCCTTCCCCTGGGGACCGTGAACTTCGGCCGTCTGTACCGGAAACTGCTGTACTCCCACCCGGAGCTGGAAATGGAGAGCTACACCGTAAAAAGATACCAGGACAGCATCATCGCCACAGGAAAGGTGGATGCCAGCTCCATCGAGGACATTCTGATCCTGGACCAGAACCCCGAGGGGGGAAAGAGGATCATCTCCGCCGGGAGGGGCCGGATCGATAAAACCGTCGAAGGAGTGGTCAGCCTGTTTCTGGAAGAGGTTACGGTGCACACCGCGGGGAAGAAAGAGCGGGACCGGTATAGCTATACCGTGGCGGAGCGGATGTCCTACAACATACTGCTGAAAAATATTTCCACCGCCTTCCGCAGCCCCGGGCCCCGGGAAATGAGCTCCTACGATGTGTACCGGGAGATCCGGAAAAAACGGAGCGATCTCCAGCTGAGGTGGGATGAGGACCGGGTCAAGGCCTTCATCCAGGAGCTGGAATACCGGCTCACCTACGATTCCGTCGTCCGCCGTCTCCAGGAGGGGAGCACGAGCTACGAGAGCGCGAAAAACTCCCTGGACCGGAGCCTGGAACAGCTGCGGACCGCGGGGAAAAAACGGGTCTCCGATCATTCTCTGCGGATCTACATGATGGAGTTTTACAAGAAGTTTTCCATCCCCTTCAGCTGTCTGCCCTTCATCCTCTTCGCCTTTCCGGTGGGGCTCTTCACCCGCCGGAGCGGCAAGACCGTGGGGTTCGGGATCGGGCTGTTCATCTCGATCTTCTACTGGGGACTGCTGGTGGCGGGACAGACCCTGGGAATCCGTTCGGATTTTTCCCCCTTCCTGTCCATGTGGATCCCCAACCTGGCCATACTGGCGCTGGCCGCTGCGGCCTTTCTCGTGAGGGCCCGGGGATGAGAAGGCTTCACCTGATGGTGCTGCGCTCCGTCGTGCCCGTCTTCCTGGTGTCCCTGGTCTTTTTCGTGCTGCTGCTGGAGCTGGTGGATCTTTTCGCCAATCTCTGGCGCTACCTGAACCAGGATGTGCCGCTTCGGGACGTCATGATGATCCAGCTCTACTACATGCCCAAATGCCTTTCCTTCGCCTTTCCCGTATCCATTCTTTTCAGCACGTCCTACTGTCTCGGAGACTTCTACGCCAGGAATGAACTCATCGCCGTATTCGGCGCCGGCATACCCCTGGGGCGTTTCATCCTTCCCTTTCTCGGTCTCGGGCTCGTCGTGTCGGTTTTCGGCTTCTTTTTCGAAGAAAACCTGGTCATCCGCAGCTACCAGAAAAAGAACGACCTCATCCGGGAGGTTCTGGATCAGAGCCTCGCCTTCAGCAACTCCAACGTCACCATAATCGGCGCCGACGTGAAAATGGTGTATCATGCCGATTACTACAACGACACCAACAAGTCCCTGACCGGACTGGTGGTTGTGCAGCGGGACGACCGGGGCGAGTTTTACCGGCGCATCGACGCGGAGTCCGCGGTCTGGGAGGACGGCAGATGGAAGCTCGGCCGGGTCAGGGTTTTCCGCCGTCATCAGGACGACATCCTCGAGGATTCCTATCCGGAGCTGGTGGACGACGCGCTCGCGGCTCCCCCCTCCAATTTCAGAAAAATGACGGGCAACGTGGAAGAGATGGGTCGGTCGGAGGCCCGGGAATGGATAACGGCCCTCCGCAAGGCGGGGCTCGCGTACCGGGGGGCCCTGGCCGAGTATTACAAAAGATACAGCTTTTCCCTCGCTCCCCTGGTGGTGGCCCTTCTGTCGGGGGCGGTGGGGGGGAGGTTTCGGCGGAACATCCTGCTGATGAGCCTGTTGACCAGTCTGGTGTTTTCCGTCGTTTATTATGTCATGCAGATGCTCATGATGCTTTTCGCCAAGCTGGGTTACATCGCCCCGCTGACGGGGGCCTGGGCAGCCTTCATCGTCTTTCTCGGTCTGGGTGTGTTTCTGATGCGAAACGCCCGAACCTGAGCATCCGGAGGTCGTGTTGTACAGGATCGTCGCCGAAGACGGAAACAGCCGGGCCCGCTGCGGCATTGTGAGTCTCGCTCATGGTGAGGTGGAGACTCCGGTATTCATGCCCGTGGGGACCAATGCCGCGGTAAAGGCCCTGTCCCACCGGGACCTGGAGGACCTGGGGTTCCGGCTCATCCTCGCAAATACCTATCATCTTTACCTGCGTCCCGGACTGGAGGTTCTGCGGGAGTTCGGCGGACTCCACTCCTTTTCCACCTGGAACAGGAACATCCTCACCGATTCCGGCGGTTTTCAGGTTTTTTCCCTGTCTCCCTTCCGGAAGATCCGGCCCGAGGGGGTGGCCTTCAAATCCCACATCGACGGGTCTTCCCACCGGCTGACTCCCGAAGACGTGGTGCGGGCCCAGCTGGTTTTCGGAAGCGATGTTCTCATGCCCCTGGACTTCTGCACCCCCCCGGGGATAAGCCACCGGGAAGCCCGGGAGGCGTCGGACATCACCAGTCTCTGGGCAGGTCGGAGCAGGGAGGAGTGGCTGCGTTCGGGCATGATGGAAAAGAACCGGCTCTTCGGCATCATCCAGGGAAACTTCTACAAGGATCTCCGGGAGAAAAGCGCCGAGGAGATACTGGAGCTGGATTTTCCCGGCATCGCCATCGGAGGGCTGTCGGTGGGGGAAAGTTACGAAATATTCCTGGAGTACCTGAGCCACACCGCGGCCTTCCTTCCCCGGGAGAAACCCCGTTACCTGATGGGGATCGGCACTCCCGACTACATCCTCGCCGCGGTGGAGAACGGGATCGACATGTTCGACTGCGTCTTTCCCACCCGCATAGCCCGGAACGGCACGGTTTTCACATCCGGCGGCAGGATCGCCCTGAAGAGGGAGACCCACGCACAGTCGCAGGACCCCATCGATCCGCAATGCCCCTGCCGGGTCTGCCGGACCTATTCCCGGGGCTACATCCGCCATCTGTTCAAGACCCGGGAAATCCTGGGACCCATGCTGGCCACCTATCACAATCTGGCCTTCCTGCACTCATTTGTAGAAAAAATACGAGATAGTATAAAAAACAATACATTCTCCGAGTTCAAGAAATCCTTTCTCGGGGCGGGGGAGGGGGGAGATTTCTAAAGAACAATCGATAAAAAAAAGCACCATGTCCACTTTCATCGTCATGGGGTCCACCCTGGTGTCCCGGCTTTTCGGTTTCGTCAGGATAGCCGTGGTGGGGGCCATCTATGGGGCAGGCGGAGAAGCGGATGTGCTGAACGCGGTGTTCACCATCCCCAACAATCTGCGCAAACTCATGGCCGAGGGCGCCCTCTCCTCCGCCTTCATCCCCGTCCTGTCCCGCTCCCTGGTGCAGGACCCCGGCGGAGAGAGATCACGGAAAATCGTGGGCAATATCTTTACCTTCCAGCTTCTGATCATCGTTCCCCTCCTGATCGGATCGGTCCTTTTCGCCCCCCGGCTGGTGCGCCTGATCCTGGATTTTCCCGATCCCGAGAGGATACTGCTGTCCACCCGGCTCTTCCGCTGGATGATTCACTACCTTCTTCTGGTCAGCGTCAGCGCCGTCATGATGGGAGTCATCAACGCCCATTCCGGTTTTTTCATCCCCGCCGTTACCCCCATCCTGTTTTCCGTGGCGGTGATCTCATCCATCCTGCTGTTCCATGATCACCTCGGAGCCTTCGCCATGGTTGTGGGAGTCCTGGTGGGAGGGGTGGTGCAGATCCTGTTCCAGCTTCCCACCCTGCTGCGCTACGGCTACTCCCTGGGTCTGGATTTCCGTTTTCGCAACCCCGATTTCATCCACGTGATGAAGCAGTGGCTCCCCGTGGTGGCCACCGCCTCGGTGTACACCATAAACGAGCAGATCGCCATCCGCTTCTCCACCGCCCTGGAGGTGGGAAGCGCCTCGGCCATGAGCAATGCCCTGGTGTTCTGGCAGCTCCCCTTCGGCATCTTTTCCGCCTCCATAACGACGGTGCTTTTTCCCAGGATGAGCCGGCAGGCGGGGCTGGAGGACCTGCAGGGGCTGAAGGCTACGCTGGAGTACGGTTTTCAGTATCTCATTCTGCTGCTGGTCCCGTCGGCGATCTTCCTGTCCCTCCTCGGCGAGGAGGTCATCGCCGTGGCCCTTCAGCGGGGCATCTTCACCGCCGAGAACACCCTGATCACCGCCCGGGTCCTGCGGGGCTTCAACTGGGGTCTCCTGCCCGTGGGGGCCTTCAACTTTTTCCAGCGGTATTTCTACTCCCGGGACGATTTCAGGACCCCCCTTCACTCCGCCGTTTTCGTCTGCATCACCGACATCGCCCTATCCCTGTGGCTGAAGGAAACCCCCCTGCGGGTGACGGGACTGGCGGTGGCCAACTCCCTGGCCTTCGCCGGGGGGCTGGTCATCATGTACCACCAAGCCTCCCGGAGTCTGGGGGGGCTGGACGGGAAAAAAATTCTCATGACCTTCGGGAAAACCCTGGTCTCCGCGGCGCCGGCGGCGGTGTTTTTACGGGCCTATCTGCTGTACACCGGCGACTGGTGGCGGGCCGGGAGCACCGGCCGGAACCTGGGCCTCCTGGCCGCCGCCGGGCTGGGGGCGCTGGGGATCCTCGGGGTCATGTTCCGGCTGGTGGGGATGGAGGTCTTGTCGGTCTTTCGAAAGAAGGAGGCGCGGGAATGAAAGGATTTCTCCTTGCCCTTGTTTCGGCCCTGGTTCTGGCTCCCCCGACGGGAGCCCAGGAGAAGGCCCCGTCGCTCCGGGAAGAGCGGCGGGAGGTGATCCGCTTCGGAATCGAAACCGAACTCGGTGAGCTTCTCGCGGCCCTGAAAAGCGAAAAGGATGTCTCCCTGGTGAAGGAGATCCTCGCCCTGCTGGAAACCGCCCCCGCCGGGAGGATACGGAAAGAGATTTTCGATTACTTTATGGAGGTCAGAAGCCCCGAAGCCCGGTCAGCGGCGGCGGGCCTTCTTGCCCGGTGGGAGGACGAGCCGCCGGAACTCCTGGTTTCGGTCCTGGGCTACCTGGCGGCGGTGGGGTCTTCGGCGCCGCCGGAGGAGATCCATCCCCTTCTGGAGGCCCGGAGCGCTCAGGTGGTTTCCGCCGCGGTCCGTTATCTCGGGGCCGTAAAGGCCACCCGGTCCGGCGCCCGACTCCGGGAACTCTTCGATTCCCCCGACGCGGGCCTGCAGATCCGCCAGGAGATAATCCTCGCCCTGGGGGAGATGCAGGATCCCGATTCCGTGCCCTTTCTGATGGACCTACTGGGGGATGAGGGGCGGGACATGATGCTCCGCCGTTTTGCCTGCGACGCCCTGGGCAGGAGCGGGGACACCCGGGCCCTGGGGGCGATAAAAACGGCCCTGGAATCGAAGGACAACCTGCTGCGCTCCTATGCCGTTTCCGCCCTGGGGCGTTTTCCGGGCCGGGAAACGGTGAACACCCTGATCTCCGCCCTCCGGGACGCCTTTCCCCGGGTGCGGGAACTGGCCGCCGAAAGGCTGGGAGACCTGCAGGCCCGGGATGCGGTGGAGATTCTCCTCTACCGGGCCCGGCGGGACCCGGAGAAGCGGGTCCGGCAGGCCTCATTCCGGAGCCTGTCGAAAATCGGAGGCGGGGAAGCGGTGGACTTCCTGCAGGATTACCTGGCGGGGGAGAAAAATCCCGTGGATTTCCGCAGTCTCGCCGCGGAAGAGCTCATCAAAAACAGGCCCGCCGCGGCGGTGGAGCCGCTTCTGAAAACCATGGAACAGGAATGGCTGAAAGACCGTTCCGCGCTGCTGGACGGGGTCTGTCGGCTGGCGTCCCAGGCGGAGTATTCCGGCTTCGACGCCCTGTACGAAAAGATGCTGGGCCATAGATCCTTTGTCATCCAGATCTATGGTATTCGAGGAATTCAGCGAAACCGGATCGGCCGCCTGCGGGGGGCGGTGCAGGAGTTCACCAGGGAGACGTACCATCCCCAGATCCGCCGGATCGCGGCGGCCGCCCTGGAGGATCTGTAACCAGGCCCGCACCGGGCTGACGCCGGCTGACGCCGGCTGACGCCGGGCCGGCGTCAAGCGGAACGGAAAAAGGCTCCGGCGGCGCCACGCCGCCGGGATTCCGTCCTGGGGGGCTCCCCTAAAAGTCGGCGACTTCGACGGCCTCCACCCGGAAGTTGTAGCTCTTCTCGTTGACGGTGAAGGACACCTCATCGCCGGCGCCGTGATTGAGAAGTCCGTTGCCGAAGGGGGAGAGGTACGAGATTATCTTTTTCTCCGGGTCCGATTCCCAGGGCCCCAGAATGGTGTAGCGTTCCGTCTCCTCCGTATCCCGGTTGTACAGGGCGGCGACGGTTCCGAAGGATATCCGGGAGCCGTCCACGTCCCGGGGGTGGACGATCTGGGCGTTTTCCAGTTCTTCCCGGAGTTTTCCCACGGCGGTGTTGTATTGATCCTGTTTTTCCTTGGCGGCCCGGTACTCGGCGTTTTCCCGCAAGTCGCCCAGGGCGATGGCTTCGCCGATCTCCCGGGAGTTCTCCGGAATGTCCACCTCGAGGATCTGCTGGAGCGCCTTCTGCTTGGTTTCGTAACTCGCCGGGGCGACGAAGAATCCCCTGCCGGCCGCCACCTCCTTGACATCCTCCCCGGCGAAGCGGTAATCCGGGAACCTTTTCAGAATGGGGGTCCGCATGTCCAGCTTGATCGCGTCGTCCACCGAGTCCAGGTCCCAGAACAGCGAATACACCCGCATGATGGAGTCCTGGTCCGCCGTGAACAAGAACCCCTCCAGACGCTTCTCGTCGAACAGATAGGTTTGCACCTGGCGGTTCAATCTCCGGTTGGGGACCGCATCCTTGCGGTTTTCAATCTCCCGGTAGGTAATGTCCAGCAGGTGGATCATGTTCAGAAGGACTTTTTCGTATTTCACCCCGAGCCGGACGTACCAGTCGTCGTCGAAGAAATTCCGGACCAGCCAGACGAAACACTCCCGATACTCCCGATAGCCGTTTATCGTCCGGAGGAACAGTTCCTCGAGTCTCTTCCCATAGCCGCCGGTCATCAGGTCGTCGAGGATGGAACGGGAGAGGGCGTGGGGGAAGAGCGCCAGGTACACATCCTTCCAGTTTCCGGAGTTTTTCTTGATCTGCACGAGGAGTTCCCGCCGGAGGTCGGCGCTGCTGATTTTCTGGAAGAGCCCCTCCATATCGTCGATCTGTTCGATCAGCTCGGCGAAATCGACGGCGCCGCTTCTGCTCAGGAAGGGGTATCGGGAAAAGATCTTGTTGAGAAGAAGCGCGCTGGCCATCACGTACTCGTTGACAATCTGATAGGATCGGAGAAAGGCGGCGAAATATTCCACCATCTCCGCGAAGGATTCGGTGGTGGGCTCGAAACTCTTGGTATTGAAGGCATACTCGTCCACGATCTGGATCCGGGCGAAAAAATCCTTCTCCGCCTTGAAGCGGTTGAAGGTTTTTTCCTCCAGGGACACCGGCTGCTCCCGGACCACGAAGTAATCCGCCTTGTCGGGGAGGTTTCCGAAATAGTTGTCTTCCCGGAGGATTCTCCTCGCCGCGGTGCTCCAGCCGGTCCATTCCCCGGGGGTGAGGATCGAGGGAACCAGCTCGGCCTTGATTTTTTTCATGTCCGCCGCGTTGTCCAGGCTCCGGATAACCGTCTTCAGCGCCCAGGGGATGTCCTCCTTGACCTTCTTCCGCAGTTTTTCCTTGTTTGTCGCGCTTTTCAGAACCCAGATATGCTGTTTGCTCAGTATCAGCAGGGCGTTCACCGCCATCTTCAGGGTCATCTTGTGGCGTCTTTTCTTGAGAAAATCGATTTCGATGTAGTCGTTCTTGATTTTCTTGATCTGACCCACTCCCCATTCCCGATGGAAAACGAAGTTGCCGGAATCGAAGGATATGTGTTTTTCGAAATCCGCGATGGCGTCGTGGACGTTTCTCCAGCTCTGGGTGAGATTCGACAGGCGGACGTACTCCTCCACCTGGCTGTGATCGTGGTACTTCTCCCGGTAACATTCGGCGATCTCCTTCCGGGCCCAGGAGTTTTTCGCATCGTATTCGAGAATGCGCTTGAGGATGCCGATGGCGGTATCCCAGGATTTCTTCTTTTTATGATGAGGATACAGGTCCTCCAGAAGCTGCACCGCCCTCTCGTCGCTGAGGATTTTCGCCACCTTCCTTTCGGCATGGAAGAAGAATTCGGTTTCCTCGGGGTGGTAGACGATGAGTTTGTTCCAGACTTCCCGGATATTGTTGAAAAGCTTTTTATTGATGTAGCGGTGCAGCGCTCTTTTGTAATAATCCACCGCCTCTTCGGTCTGGCCCAATTCCTCTTTCCGCTCCGCCAGGCTCCTGACGATGTCGGCTTCCTCGAAGTCGACCCGGATGAGTCGTTCCCAGATATCGTACTTCTTGTCGACTTCGTTTTCGTTGTCGTAGCACTCCGCCAGGACCCGCAGGGCTTCCTTGTTTTCCCCGTATTGCAGAACCCGGGAGGCCAGGTATTCCACGATGCCCCATTTGTGGTTGTCCGAAAAAATTCCGATGAGCATGATGAGGTGCGAATCGTCGATCTGCTGCTGACTCAAGGAAATGACACCCGACAGGTACAAGGCGATGATGCTGTTTTTCGTGTGGCGCAGATGCTCTTCGCAGAGGGTTTTCGCCTCGTCCTGAAGGTTTTCCCCGAAGATTTCCTGCAGCATCCCGTCAAGTTCCTTGAAGTTGTGAATCGTGTAATTGTTCAGAGTCGCCCTCGTCCACTTCTCCTCGTTGAGAGCCTCGTTCACCATCTTCAGAATGTTGGGGATGGTTGTGATATTTTCAGACATTTTTTTCTCCTGCTTACTTCGTATAGTGTTCGTAGACGAGGGGATTGAGCGCTTTGATCTTGAGCAGCACTTCGTCTATTTTTTCCCGACCCTCTTTGACGGTCAAGTAATGGTCCACCAGCCAGAAATAGCGGTTCAGGAGCCGGGGCATCAGGGTTTCCTTTTTTTTGGGGTCGTCCCGAAGCTCCACCTCCATAGCGTAAATGGACTGCCGCAGTTTACCGTATTCGATGGAGCGCAGCTCCCTCCGGACGGTGAAAACTCCATAGAGGACACCGTACACCGGAAGCCATTCCGCCGTGGAGGAGCCCTGGTGCCCGTTTTCCCGGGTCTTCTCCGCCAGGCGGCGGATCATCCCGGACTCCAGGGAATCGCAATCGACGGCCTGGGGGTTCAGGAAAAACGCCTCCCGGAAGAAAACCTTGGAGATCTGCATCTCGTTGACCAGGGCGTAGCAGTCCGCCAGTTCCGCCATGATCTCCGCCTGGTCCTTTTTTACCTGGTTTGCCGCGTCCAGATTCTGCAGGGCCAGGTCGTAGGCTCCCAGGCTCTTGTAGCAGCGGCCGATCCGGAACAGGATATCCCCGTCCCTCCCGCCGGGGGAGTGGCCTTCCAGCAGCGACTCGTACAGTTCCAGGCCCGTCTTGTATACCAGCCGCTTCAGGGCGGTCAGGCACCTCTCCGATTCGTCTCCCGCCCGGGCGGCGAAGGCCAGAAAACTCTTCCACTGGTTTACCAGATACTCGGCCTTTTCGAAACGGTCCGTCCGCTCCTCCGCGGTGGCAAAGCGGTCGCGCCAGAAATGGGCGCACTTCAGCGCGGAGACTACCTCGGCGTTTTCGAAATCCCCCGCCAGAGCCTCTTCCAGTTTTCCGATGCCCTGGCTCAGAAGGCCGCGGGAGAAGTCTTCGTATGCCGAAGACAGGAGGGCGTGGGTTTCGTTATTGGGGGTCGAAACTACTTCCATAGAATGAATTATACTATTATATCATTCCGGGCTTTTTAGTCAATCCAAGGTCCGGCGGATGTCGCACGGAAAGGAATTTGAAAAATTTCTCTTTTTCGTATACCTATTGTGTATGATGAGAAATAGTGTCCTGATCGCTCCGTCCCTTCTTTCCGCGGATTTTTCCCGGATGGGAGAGGAGGTGCGGAGAATCCAGAGCTGCGGTGGAGACTGGGTCCATCTGGATGTCATGGATGGACAGTACGTCCCCTCCATCTCCTTCGGCCAAAAACTGGTGGCGGACCTGAGAAAACTCACGCCTCTGCCCTTCGACGTTCACCTGATGACCAACAATCCGGAGGCGCATGTCCGGTCCTTCGTCGAGGCCGGGGCGGATTACCTCACCTTTCACCCGGAGACGGTGCGGCACGCTCACCGGGTAACCGAGCAGATCAGGTCTCTGGGGGCAAAGGCCGGAGTCTCCCTCCTGCCCGCCACCCCGGCCTTTTTTCTGCAGGAGCTGCTGCCCTTCGTCGATTTGGTGCTGGTGATGACGGTAAACCCCGGATTCGGCGGGCAGAAGATGATACCCCAGTGTCTGGAGAAGGTCCGAATCCTGGCGGATGTTAAAAAGGAGAAGAACTTCGGGTACCGCATCGCCGTGGACGGGGGAATGAACCGGTTCACCGCGGTGGACGCGGTGTCCGCCGGCGCCGAGGTGGTGGTCATGGGGACGGCGTTTTTCGAGTCCGCCGATCCGGCGGCGGAAATCGATTCCATCCGGGGCGCGATAATAGTTTAAGACCACCCCGCCCCCGGTCGAAAATGAACGAAGGGGATGAGACCTTCATGAAAAGAAAAATCGGGAACGTCGCGATCTGTCTTTTTTTCACGCTTCTTTTCGCCCCGACTCTGGTGGGGCAGGAGAATATCCGGCGGGGAATAGAGTTGTTCAAAGAATCCAGATTTCCCGCCGCCCTGGAAGCGTTCAAAACCGTTCTGGCCGAACCCTCCCTGGGTCCCTTTCACGGGGATGCTTTTTTCTGGACGGCCAAGGCCGATGCGGCCCTGGGACGGTACGGGGAGGCGTCCAGGAACCTCGAACATTTCCTGAAGAATTTTCCCGAGAACCCCTACATCCCGGAAGGCAAATACGAAAAGGGGCGCCTTCTGCATCTGCAGGGCGAACACGAGGGGGCGATCATCGTGCTGGAAGAGTTTCTGTCCCGATACCCCGAATCGGAGTACGCTCCCAACGCCTACTACTGGATGGGGGAGGCTCTTTTCGCCCTGGGGGACCTGAAAAACGCGGAAAGGATGTTCTCCACCGTAAGCCTGCGCTATCCCGGAAGCTTCCGGGCGGAGGCGGCGGGGTACCGTCTGGCCCTGCTGGGTCTCCGATACCGGGAGGAGGAGCTCCTCAAGCTGCTGAAGTGGAGCCACGAGGAGCATCTGAAGGCTCTGGAAGATTCTCAGAAAAATGAAATCGCCTATGCCGAGTCCCTGAAGGCCTATCAGCGCAAACTGTCCGCCCTGGAAGTGCGGGATTCCGACGGAGAGGTCCTCCGTCTGACCGAGAAGGTCCGCTCCCTGGAGGAGCAGCTGCGGAAGGCCGTGTCGGAACCCGCCGTCGCTCCGGAGGGCGCCGGGGGGGCGGACGGAGACGGCCGCGTCCGGGCCCTGGAGGTCAAGGAGGAGGCTTTGCGGCTTAAGGAGTTCTATCTCGACCGGCTGATACGGGAATACGAAGGAAAAAGGTGATGCTCCACGGAAAAACGGCGGGCATCCTGTCTCTTCTCCTTGTCCTTTCCCGGCCCGTGGCCGGGCTGGAGCTTCGGGAGGGTCCGATGAAGCTGGTCCTCCACGAGCGAAGCGGACGATTCTCCCTCTTCATTCACGACGAGGCGAGAGGAGGGTACCGGCCCCTGCTTTTCGACGGCGACCCCCGGACTTCGGTCCTCACCCTGATCCGGGACGACCAGGTCTATCGCATGGGAGAGTCCTCCGGCTTCTCTCTGAGCACGGAAAAGACCTCCCAGGGGGCTGCCTTTGTCTGGAAATCCGACTTCCTGGAACTGCGGCAGGATTTCCGGTTTCTCCGGAGCGATGCCGGCTCCATGGATCCGTCCCGGGCCGTGTCGGCCCGGGACGACACGGCCCGGGACGCGTCGGCCTCGCCCGCGCCGGGCGACCCTGCCGGAGGAGTGGAAATCCGGCTTACGGTGACCAACACCGACAGCAGGGACAGAAAGGTCGGGGTCCGGTACCTTCTGGATACCCAATTGGGAGAGTCCTCGGGGATCCACTTCTCCACCCCCCTCAGGGAGAGGATCGCCTCCGAGGCCTCCTTCAGGCCCACGACGGAGGAAAACAGTTTCCTGTCCGCGGACCCCAGGGACGGAGGCGGGGTGGGGCTTCAGGTCCTGCTGCGGGGCGGGTCGGCGAGCGCCGTGGAGGAGGTGGTCTTCGCGAACTGGAAGCGCCTCAGCGAGACTTCCTGGCGCTACCCGGTCAACCCGAACCGCAGTTTCAACCTCCCGCCCTATTCGATAAACGACTCCGCCGCGGGGCTCTACTATCCCGTGGAGATCCTGCAAACCGGAGCCGCCCGGGAGATCGTCACGATCCTGAGAATTTCGGGTCGGGGCGGTTTTTCCGGGCCGTCGGAATCGGGGTTCGGGGATTTTCTGTCTTCCCTGTCCGCGGGCCCGCAGGGGGAGGGGAGCCGGGGAGACTCCCTGGAACTCCTGAAAAAAGAACTGGCCAGGGTGGAGGAGCTGCTGAACCGGCTGAACCGCCGGATGGACGAGCCTGCTCCCATCACGGAGGATGAGTATTCCACCCTGACGGACATCCTGGGCGAACTGGAACGGAGCAAGTCCAAGCACCAATGAGAGCCGCACGGGGAAAAAACCGGGAACTGGAAAAAGCCAAAAAACTGTTCCGGAAACGAAAGTACACCGAAACGATCCGGCTGCTGGAGCCTCAGGTCTTCACCTACCGGGAGAATCCTGAGTTTTACCATTATCTCGGCGTCTCATGCCTGCGGAACGGCGATTTCGCCGGAGCCTATTCCTACCTGAAGCGGGCGGAACAGCTGGAGCCGGGCAGGACCGATTCCCTGCTCGCTCTGGCGGTGGTCCATCTGAAGCGGATGGAAATTCAGGAATGCCTGCGGCTGTGGCTGCAGATCCTGGAGGAGGAACCCTCCAATCGTTTCGCCCAAAGGGGGCTGGACACCGTCAAGGACGGCGCCGCCGACGATATGGACCGTTTTTTCCAGACCGGCGGGCATCACCGCCTCATCCCGTCGGCGGGCTTCGCGGTGACCGGTTTTCTGAAACTGTCTCTCGCCGTTTTCCTCGCCCTCGCCCTGGCGGCGGGGGCCGTCCTTCTTCTTTACCCCCGGCTGAAAAAAACGGCTTCGGCCAACCGGCCCGAAATCGTCGCGATTGCCCTGGAAGAGGGGGAGGGGGCGGTGGATTCCGGAGAGAAAGCGGTTTTCATGCTGACGGAGAAAGAGGTGCGGGAATCCTTCGACCACATAAAAAGGCTCTTCGAAACGTACCGGGACAACGAGGCCCGCCGGGAAATCAACCGGCTCCTCCTGTCCAATGCCCGCCGGGGGGTCAAGGACAAGGCGGCCCTCTTCATCCCCCACATACGCACCCCCAGCTTCGCGGATTTCGGGGAATCGTTTTCCCACCAGGAGGTGGCGGGCTTTCCACCCCTGTACGAGGGCTGCTTCGTTCGCTGGAAGGGACGGGTCTCCAACCTCCGGGTCACGGACAGGGAGATGTTTTTCGATTTTCTGGCCGGCTACGAGGATCAGAAGGTCCTGCACGGCATCGTCCCCGCCCGGATCGGCTTCGCCGCTCCGGTGGACCCCGCCTTTGCGTACGAGATCATCGCAAAGGTGGTCGTGAAAACCCCAGGGGCCTTCAGCCTCGATGTCGTTTCGATCCACAGGTTGGGGCTCTGACGATGCGGTGCGTGGCGCAGCGGGTCACCGACTGTTCGGTGAGCGTGGACGGCGAATGCCTGGGACGGATGGATTCGGGGCTTCTGGTCTATCTGGGCGTTTCTTCCCGGGACGCAGAGGCGGACCTGGACTACATGGCGGCCAAGGTGGTGAACCTCCGCATCTTTCCCGACCGGGAGGGGAAGATGAATCTCTCCCTTCTGGACATCGGCGGGGGGATAACGGTGATATCCCAGTTCACCCTGTACGGCGACATGCGGAAGGGGCGCAGACCCTCCTTCGACGCCGCCGCGCCGCCGGAGGCCGCCGAGGCCCTGTACCGGCGCTTCCTGGAAAAACTGCGCGGGTTCGGCCTGTCGCCGCTGGAGGGCCGTTTTCAGGCCCATATGCGCGTGAGCTACACCAACGACGGGCCCGTAACCATCCTGCTGGATTCGGAAAAGCTGTTTTAGACTCATTTTCTCTCCACTGCCCCTCCTTGACCCCTCGAAGCCCCCCATATTACAATCCCGAAGCATGCACCGCGGAAAAACGGTCCGTAATGACATAATGACCGGGTCCGGCCCGGAATGCCTGCCAGGAAAAGGCCCGGATCGATGACCGAGCGGGACCCCCGGGCCGGACCCGGATCTTCAATCATGTCGAGGTAGAGGATGGCGAAAAAAGAAACCAATGTTTTTCAGGGCGAAAACTCCCAGGAAGACCGGCGGAAGGCTCTGGAGGCGGCGAAGCTGCAGATAGAGAAACAATTCGGCAAGGGCTCCATCATGAAGCTGGGCACCGGGGTCGAAGCCCTGGAGCTGGAAGTCATCCCCTCCGGGTCCATCCTGCTGGACGAGGCCCTGGGCATCGGCGGGTATCCCAAGGGGCGGATAGTGGAAATCTACGGCCCCGAATCCTCGGGAAAAACCACCCTCGCCCTGCATGCCATCGCGGAAGCCCAGAAAAAGAAGGGCATCGCCGCCTTCATCGACGCCGAGCA
>JAKQWJ010000080.1 GCA_029562045.1 Spirochaetota bacterium
GCCGCGTCCAGGACCAGGGCCGGCGTGGGGATGGAGGCTTCGGGAAGCCCGACGAGAAAGGTTTTATTCATGAGAGACTCCTTTTCTTTGGACTCCCCGCAGCCGGGGCCGGATCAATCCTGGTACCTGTCGTGGATCTCCTCGAAGATGCGGATGTTGTCCAGAAAGACCTCCGTCATCTCCGGGTCGAAGAAGGCCCCTGCGGAACGGCGGATTTCGCCGGCGGTCTCCTCCTTGCTCATGGGGGGTTTGTAGACCCGCCGGCAGCGCAGAGCGTCGTACACGTCCGCGAAAGACATGATCCGGGCCTCCAGGGGAATGGCGTCCCCGGAGAGTCCGGCGGGGTACCCGGAGCCGTCCCACCTCTCATGGTGGTGGAGGCAGATCCGGTGGGCCATCCGGAAAAGCGGGGTGTCGCTCTGTTCCAGCACCTTGGCGAAGGCGGCGGCCCCGGCGGTGGTGTGAGTTTTCATGACGGCGA
Organism: Spirochaetota bacterium; assembly: GCA_029562045.1. Taxonomy (GTDB): domain Bacteria; phylum Spirochaetota; class Spirochaetia; order DTKZ01; family DTKZ01; genus JAKQWJ01. The sequence goes on from JAKQWJ010000080.1 coordinate 482, forward strand.
ACTCCCCGGTGTCCAGCCGGCCCGGTTTGAGCAGGATGGCGTCGGGGATCGCCACCTTGCCCACGTCGTGCAGGGGCGACACATGGTAGATGCTCTCGAGAAAACCGTGGTCGATGGCGTCCCGATAGCGGGGACGCCGGGAGAGCTTCTCGGCCAGCGCCGTGCAGTGGTTCCGGGTCCTTTCCAGATGGGCCCCCGTCTCCGGGTCCCGGGAGTCGGTAAGGTCGGCGATGGCGAACATCAGCGCCCGGTATGCCCCCAGGAGTTCGTCGGAGGTTCTCCGGGTCAGGGCGGAAAATCTTTTCGTCATGTACCGGGCAACCTGCTGGGCGAAGGCGGGCTCCTGTTCCAGCAGGGCGTCGAAGCTGTCGTTGCCCAGTTCGAAGCACTCGGTCTCTTCCAGGGTCCTGACGGTGGCGGAGCGGGTCTCGTCGGAAATGAGGGCCATCTCTCCCACCACTTCATTCTCTCCCATGGTGCCCAGTTCCCGCTCTCCCCAGCCCATGTCCCGCAGCACCGCCACCCTGCCCCGCCGGATGAAGAACATGCTGTCCCCGGGGTCTCCTTCACGGCATATCACCTGCCCTGCGGGAAAAACGACTTTCCTGAAAAGCCTGCCCACCCGGTCGAGGGTTTCTTCCGACAGCTCGGAGAACAATTCGCTTCCGCGGAGAATCTGCTGCAAACCCGTAAATCTACCCGCCTTCCCATCGCCGATGGAACAAAGACCGGCGGACGATCCGCCGGTTTCCGAGACATCTCCGGTTCACCGCCCGCAGACGGTCCGCCGCCCCACTCCCCTTCCCGCTTTCCGGCAAATGCCCCGGGTCGCCTCGGGTCGCCCCGGGTCGCCTCGGGTTGCCCCGGGTCGCCTCGGGTTGCCTCGGGTTGCCTCGGGTCGCCTCGGGTTGCCCCGGGTTGCCCCGGGTTGCCTCCCGGGAGGCGACCCGGGAAGCGACCCGGGAGGCTTCCGTGTCCGGCAGGGGCACCGTCATCCCCCGTTTTTCCGGGTTTTTCCGCGGGGACGCCCGGAGCGGCGCCTGTTCCCCATCGGAATGACCGTTCGAAAAACAGGATAACCCGTACGGGATGGTCTGACAAGACTTTTCTCCGCCGATTCCCGGCCGGGCGTCCGGTGAAAATAGAGGCATGACCGCGGACCGGCGGACCTGGAGCGCCCCCGCCTGAAGCCCCTGGCATATTTGGCTTGACAGTTTGAAATAGTGACACCTATACTGATTTTACACGGCGTTGCCGTGGACGAGGGGCGACAGTCCGCAATTCGACGGCGAGCCGGGCGGCGAAGGTGTGAGGTCGCGCAGGACCGGTTTCGCCGGCCGGTGCGGCGGGCCCCGATACTATGATTCCTGTCGGTACAACCTTTCATCCCGAGGGAAACAGCCCAACCCACACATTTTTTCTCGATGCGGGCTCTTCCCCCGGGAAGACACCGCAAGGAGGAATTGGATGAAGAAGTTTCTGCTGTTGGGGTTGGCGGTCATCCTCATGGCGCCGGCGACCATAAGCGCCGCCCCGCCGAAGATCGAGGGCGAGTTCAACCTCATCACTCCCGTGGCCAGCTTCGTCAGCGTGGCCGCTCTGGACGCCTTCAAGGCCTGGGCCAAGGGGCATTACGGCATCGACGTGAAGACCAATTACACCGCCAAGGGCACCCAGCTGGCGGCGGGTCTCATCCGGGAATGGGGGTCCAATCCCCAGGCGGACGTTCTCTGGGGAGGAGAGACGGTCATTTACGACCTTCTGGCCTCCGACGGCTTCATGATCAAACACGAAGCTCCCAAGGCCCTCCTGGATCGGATACCGACGTCCATGGGGACCCCGACCCCCATGCCCCTGAAGGACCCCAAGGGTTTCTGGACCAGCACGGCCCTGGAACCCTACGGCATCGTCTACAACGAAGGTCTGGTCCGCCGGCGGCTCCGGGTGGACCCCCCCAAGACCTGGGAAGACATGGTGGCCAACCCCAAGTTCAAGGGCCAGATCGCCCAGTGCACGCCGGACAACTCCAGCTCCAGCCACGCCACCTATGAGGTGATGCTGCAGAAGCTGGGCTGGGACAAGGGCTGGGAGTGGCTGTCCAAGATGGGCGCCTATACCGGGCAGTTCGTCGCGAAATCCGGGGACGTTCCCGGTGTGGTGGCCAAGGGCGAGTACGCTCTGGGATTCGCGGTCCCCAGCTACATGGCTTTCGAGAACTTCCTCAACGGCTCGGATATCCGGTTCGTGGCGCCTCCCGGCGCCTATGTGACCCCCGAACCCATCGGGATCATCAAGAACTGCAAGAACCCCAACGCCGCAAAGGCCTTCATCGAGTTCCTGCTCACCGACGCGGGGCAGAAGCTCTTCATCGACCGGGGTCTCTTTCCGGTGGTTCCCAGCATGCGGGTGGAAGGGCCTCCGGGCTCCACCGCCGAGCTGGCGGTGACTTTCTACGGCGGCCGCAGGAGCTACTTCGAAGGCACGGTGGAGAACACCTACAACAACGAATTGTCCATGGGCCGGGAAAGGGAAGTGAACAAGTATTTCCGGGAGAATATCTTCGCCAAGATCAACGAATTGAAGGCCAAGTACTAGTTCCCGTCTTTCGACAAACGATAGCACGGCGGGCGGGTCCGGACCCGCCCGCCGCTGTCCCCGGGGACAGCGGTTTCGTTTCTCATCCCTATGACCTGAGGTGAAATGAATGGAAATTACCCTTACCGGAGTCAAGAAAAGGTTCAAGACCGTCGAAGCGCTGCGGGGAGTGGATCTGCATATACGGGACGGCGAACTTTTCACCTTGCTGGGGCCTTCCGGCTGCGGCAAGACCACCACCTTGCGCCTGATCGCCGGGTTCTACCATCCCGATGAAGGGAAGATCATGTTCGGCGACCGGGAGGTTCAGGAGATCCCGACCTTTCAGCGGAACATCGGCATGGTGTTTCAAAACTACGCGCTCTGGCCCCACATGACGGTGTTCAAAAACGTGGCCTACGGGCTCCAGTTCCAGAAAATACCCAAGGCGGACTGGAGCCGGCTGGTGAACGAGGCCCTTTCCAAGGTGGGTCTGGTGGGGTATGAAAAAAGGTATCCTGGACAGCTGTCCGGCGGCCAGCAGCAGCGGGTCGCTCTGGCCCGGGCCCTGGCGCTGAACCCGGACGTCCTCCTGCTGGACGAGCCCCTGTCCAACCTGGACGCCAAGATCCGGGGGTCGGTGCGGGCGGAGATCCGGAAGCTCCAGCAGTCCCTGGGCATCACCACCGTCTACGTCACCCACGACCAGGAGGAGGCCCTGACTCTCTCGGACCGCATCGGCATCATGTGCGACGGGAACCTGGTGCAGATCGGGAGCCCTCATGATCTCTACGAAAGGCCCGCCACCCGGTTCGTGGCGGATTTCATCGGGAGCAACAATCTGGTGGCCGGCACCGTGGCCTCCGTGGGCGACGATATCGCCGTGCAGACCCGCCTGGGCCTCATTGCCGGTTTCAGCCACCACGCGGTGGAGCCCGGCGACATCTGCACCGTCTCCTTCCGGCCGGAGAACATCAGGGTCCTCACCGAAAAACCGCAGGACCCGGGCAACCACATAAACGGCAAGATCAGTTTTGCCAGCTACATGGGAGATACGCTGCGCTACGAGATGGAGCACGCGGAGGGGCTTCTTCTCAAGGCGGACATCAAGGATCCCCTGCACCACAAGGAACTGGCCTGGGGCACTCCGGTCTGGTTTTCGTTCCAGAAATCCGCGGCCCTCATCATTCCGGGGAACAACTCCGCCGACGGCCAGGATGGTGATCCGTCATGCCGGTAGGACACAAAGCCCAGATTCTGGCCCGCCGGTTCCGGGATTCCAAACCCTGGATATGGCCCATATATCTGTTTCTTCTCATTTTTGTCGTTTTTCCGCTGATTCGGCTCTTCGTCGACTCCTTCTCCACCCCGGATGTCCAGGTCTCGGCCCTGAACGAGGTGATCCTCTCCACCGACATGCTGGAAGAGGAACTGAAAAAGGGGAACAGGGAAGCCGCCCTGACGGCATCCCACAACATCGCTCTTCAGCTCGAAAGGTCCCTGGAAGTGATCGACCACATGGTGGACGCCCTGGAGAAGGCCGCCTTCTCCCAGGAGGAACTCATCGCCCGGTGGATGGCCGGAAAGGAGCGGGTGGCCCGGGAAGCGGAGGAGGCGGCCCTTTTACAGGACGATCCCGCGGCGATGCTGGTCCGGGCCAGGGAGTCCCGGGTCGTCGTCCAGGAGGTCCTGGACCTGCCGCGGCACGCCTTCGCGGTGAAGTTCTTTCTGGACGTCTTCAAAGACAAGCTGTACATGAAGGCCCTCCGGAACTCCCTGCTCCTGGGCTTCGCCACGGTGATCACCACCTCCATCGTGGGTTTCGCGGTGGCCTACATCCTGGTGCGATTCGATTTTCCCGGGAGGAAGGCCTTCAGTTTCCTCACCACGGTTCCCATCGTCATGCCGCCCCTGGTGGGCATCCTGGGATTCGTCTTCATCCTGGGACGGGGGGGCACGATAAACGAGCTTCTGTTCATTCTGGCCGAGGCCCTGGAGGGGCCCATGCCCGGGATCTCCGCCTGGCTCTTCGACAACCTTCCCTTCAATTTCATCTACGGCTGGCACGGGCTGCTGCTGGCGGAGACCTGCCACCTCTTTCCCTTCATCACCCTGAACGTTCTGGACGCTCTGAGCAAGATCGACGCGTCCCTGGAGGAGGCGGCGGAGAGCGTGGGGTCCATCGGAATGAAGCGCCTCTTCGACGTGACCATTCCCCTGACCATTCCCGGTTTCGCCACCGGGGCTCTCCTGGTGTTCATCGGCGCCTTTGCCGATTTCACCGCCCCGATGATCGTGGGCCTGACGGAGTTCATCGCCCCCCTGGCCTACATGGACATCCAGCAGTTCACCGACCGGCATCTGTTCAAAATGGGCATCACCATCGGC
>JAKQWJ010000085.1 GCA_029562045.1 Spirochaetota bacterium
ATGATCAAGAACGGCCGCCGCGGCAGCCTCAATGTCGTGCTGACCATGGAAGGCAAACAAGGCCACGTCGCCTACCCGCACCGCGCCCGCAATCCGGTGACGCCATTGCTGGAAACGCTCGCCGCCTTTCGGGCGGAGGGCGGCATCGTCACGGTTGTCTCGCATTCCGACGCGGACCTCATCGAAAAGGACTACCGGGCGGCCTCGGAAAATGCGGGGCTCCCCGCCTTCATTCCGGACCGGATCTTCGGCTGGACGACGGAGGATAACCGCCGCAAGCCCCACCCCTATCCGGCCCTCCGTATCATCGAGGAATTCGGCCTGGAGCCCCGGGAGGCCCTGGTGGTGGACGACCTGCGGCCGGGGGTGGAAATGGCCAGGGCCGCGGGGATCCGGACCGCGGCCGCCGGCTGGGGACACCAGGTGGGCGAGATCCGGGCTTACATGCGGGAGAGCTGCGATTACTTTTTCGAAACCGTCGAGGAGTTCCGCGCCTTCATCCTTCCGCCCTGAGGACCGGGGTCCGACGCCGCCGCGATCAGACCGGCGGCCCCGACCCGGTGACCCCGGAATCGGCCGGCCCCCTGCCCCAGGGCGTCACGGCCGAGCTTCCGCGCATTTGCCGGGGCCTGCCGCCTCTGAATCGGCCGGCTCCCTGCCCCAGGGCGTCACGGCCCCCATCAGCCGTCGGCCGATAAAAACCCCCGCCGGGGTCTTACCTTTTTTCCGAATAAACGCTATCCTCTTCCATCCCTTTTCTTCATCCCAGGAGGCGCCATGAAAAGTCGAGGTCTTTTCGCCGTCGCAGCAGCGGCGCTGATTCTTTCGGGCTGTTCGGGAAAAAATGAAGCCAAACCCATCGAACTTTCCTACAGCATCTTCTTTCCCTCCACCCACCTCCAGGCCCGGACCGCCGAGGACTGGGCCGGGGAGATCGAAAAGCGGACCCAGGGCCGCGTAACCATACACATCTACGCCGGAGAGACCCTGACCAAGGCCGGCCAGGTCTACGAGGGAGTGGTCAATGGGATTTCCGACATCGGCATGAGCGCTTTCGCCTACACCCGCGGCCGTTTCCCGCTTCTGGAGGCCCTGGACCTTCCCATGGGCTACCCTGACGGGATCACCGCCACGAGAATCGCCAACCAGGTGGCGCGGAAATATCGGCCCGCGGAGCTTCAGGACGTGGAGGTCATGTATCTGCACGCCCACGGGCCCGGCCTCCTGGCGTCCCGGAAACGGGTGGAGAAACTCTCCGACCTGGCGGGAATGAAGATCCGGGGCACAGGGCTTTCCGCCAAGATCGTCGCCGCCCTGGGGGCCGTCCCGGTTTCCATGAGCCAGGGCGAAACCTACGAGGCCCTGCAGAAGGGGGTGGTGGACGCGACCCTCTGCCCGGTGGAGACCCTGAAGGGCTGGAAACAGGCGGAAGTCATTCAGTATGTCACGGACACCCGGGTCATCGGGTACACCACCGCCATGTTCGTGGTGATGAATAAAAAGAAATGGGAAAGCATTCCCGAGGACCTCCGCAAGATCATCTCCCGGACCAACGAAGAATGGATCGAAAAGCAGGGCCGCGCCTGGGACCTGGCGGACGAGGAGGGAGCCGCTCTGGTAAAAAGCCTGGGGCGGACCGTGGTGGAGCTTTCGGATTCGGAGAAGGCGGCCTTCGTGAAGGCTATGGAGCCGATTCTCGCGGAGTACGTGTCCTCCGTCGACTCGAAAGGGCTCCCCGGGGCCGGCGTCATCGCCGATATCCGGGAAATGCTGAAAAAGCGGTAAGGGGATGGCGGGCAAAACAGGAGTCGCCGCCGCGCTGGAGCCCTTTTTCTCCGCCGCCCGGAGGCTCATACTGGCCCTGGCCCTGGTATCCGGCGCCGCGGTGCTGGTGATGATCGGCGTCACCGCCGTGGACGTGATCCTGCGGATCTTCAGATCCGGCCTGTACGGGGCCTACGACATCATCCGCATGTCCGGAGCGGTGGCGGTTTCCTGCGCGCTTCCCTATGTCACCGCCGTGAAGGGGCATATCGCCATCGAGTTTTTCTATCAGAAATTCTCCCGTCCCGGTCGGGTTCTGCTGGACACGATCTTCCGCCTCCTCACCCTGGGGGTCTTCGGTTTCCTGGTGGTCCGGTCGGTGATGTACGCTCTGGAACTCCGGGCCAGCGGTCAGGTCATGCAGACGCTGAAGGTGCCCATATTCTGGATCCCCCTGCTGACGGGCCTGATGTTCATCCTGGTCCTGGTGGTCACCACATATCACATCCTGCACCCGGGCAAGGAGATGATCAGGCCATGAATCCCGTATCCATCGGGCTTCTGGGGATCCTTCTCCTTTTCCTGCTGCTCCTCACCAGCATGCCCGTCGCCTTCGCCATGATCATTTCCGGCGCCGCGGGCTTCGCCCTCATCGTCAATTCCCATGCGGCCTTCAGCATGGTCACCGCCGACATCGTGGACACCTTCTCCTCCTACAACCTGTCGGTGATCCCTCTTTTCGTCCTCATGGGCCAGACGGCCTTTCACGCGGGGATCAGCACCGGCCTCTTCCGGGCGGCCTACGCCTGGTTCGGCCACCTTCCCGGCGGGCTGGCCATGGCCACCGTCGGGGCCTGCACCGGTTTCGGCGCCATCAGCGGCTCCGGCCCCGGAACGGCGGCCACCATGGCCGCCGCGGCGATGCCGGAGATGCGGCGCTACAACTACTCCATGGAACTGGCGGGAGGATCGGTGGCCGCCGGAGGAAGCCTGGGGATGATGATCCCCCCCAGCGTGGTGTTCATCGTGTACGCCCTGATCACCGAGCAGTCCATCGGGGCCCTCTTCCTGGCCGGGGTGGTTCCGGGGCTGATGATCGCGGGGCTCTTCTGCCTCTCCATCTTCATCCGCTGCTCCCGCGATCCCTCTCTGGGGCCGCCGGGACCCCGGGCCTCCTGGTCCCTGCGCTTCCGGTCCCTGGTGGGAGTCATCGAAACCCTCCTCCTCTTCGCCCTGGTCATGGGAGGAATGTTTTTCGGATTCTTCACCCCCATCGAGGCGGCGGCCATCGGCGCCGGAGGCAGCCTTCTCATCGCCCTGGCCAAGAGAAAACTCGACGCCCAGGTCCTGGGGCGGATCCTTCTGGAGACGGTGCGCACCTCCTGCATGGTCCTTTTCATCGTCACCGGCGCCATCATCTTCGGACGTTTCCTGGCGGTGTCCCGGATCCCCTTCACCGTCGCCTCCTGGTTCGCCTCCCTGCCCCTCCCGGGCTTCGCCGTCATGGCTCTGATAATTCTGTTCTTCCTCTTCGCCGGCTGCTTCATCGACGCCCTGGCTCTGGTTCTCCTGACGGTCCCCATTTTTTTCCCCGTGGTGAGCCGCCTGGGCTACGACCCGGTCTGGTTCGGCGTGATGATCGTGCTCCTGACCCAGATGGGGGTTATCACCCCGCCGGTGGGAGTCAATGTCTACGTGGTGGGGGGAATCGAGCGGGACATCCCGCTGCAGACCATCTTCAAGGGAGCCATGCCCTTTCTGTACATGCTGATCCTGTCCGCCGGGCTTCTGGTGGCCTTCCCAAAAATCTGCCTGTTCCTGCCCTATTCGGGCATGTGAGGAAAGGAGGCATCCATGCCGGACCGGAACATTTTCCGCAAAATACTGTTCTGTACGGATTTTTCCGACAAGGTGGACCCCGCCTTCCGCTATGCCGTGAACCTGGCGGGCGGCGGACCCCACCGGGAGCTGGTGATCTTTCACGTCGTGCCCGAGCCCAGCGCCCAGTTCTGGAAAACCTACATCTCCGACTCGACGGAGATCGATGTCCGGGTCCGGGAGGAGATCGACGCAAAAGTCCGGGAAGCCTACCTGGAAAGGATCCCTCCGGGCCTGACCTATTCGGTCCGGATCGCCCGGGGCAGACCCGGGGAGGCCATCCTGGAGGCGGCGGAAGCGGAGGATGTGGACCTCATCGTCATGGGACGTCATGGCACCAGCGTATTCAAGACGCATTTCTTTGGAAACACCACCGAAAGAATCGCCCGGAAGAGCCTGCGCCCCCTTCTCATCGTTCCCGTGCCGGAAAAAAAATAAAAAACCCCGCCCCATCGGCGGGGCCCCGAAGCCCTGTTTTTTCGGCCCCTCGGCGCCTTGTCGGTGACGACCCCGGTTTCGGCGGCGGCCGCCTTCCCGCTGACGGACCCTCCGCAGTGCCCCTCCGCAGTGCCCCTCCGCAGTGCCCATCCACGGGGCCCATCCACGAGACCCATCCACGGGGCCCATCCACGGAGTCCATCCACGGGGCCGGAGGTCATCCCGGCGATATGGGTTTTTCCGCGGGACTTCCCGCAAAAAGCCGCCCGGCCCCGTTTCCCGAAGGATTATTCATGCTATGATGGGACCATCCCCGATCACGGATCGCAGGCGCACCGATGGACACCGAGAAAAAGGAAAAACTGAAGGGCATCATTCTGGTCAACCTGGCAACCCTGACCTGGGCGACGAACATCGCCCTGGGGCGCCATCTGCGGAACGATATCGGCCCCCTCTCCCTGGCCGCCGCCCGCTACTGCGTCGCCGCCCTGGTATTCGCCCTGCTTCTGCGGAAGGCCCCTCCCGAGGAGCGGCGTCGGGGCGGGGACGGCCCGGCCCTGACGGGGATGACGATTTCGGGAATCCTGCTTTTCGCTCCCCTCCTGTACTTCGGACTGAATTTCACCACCGCGGT
>JAKQWJ010000108.1 GCA_029562045.1 Spirochaetota bacterium
CCCCGGCCCCGGCGTTTCAGGTCCGTGATCAGCCGGAGGACGCTCACGACCCCGGGGTAGTCCAGGTTCGCGAAGGGTTCGTCCAGGATCAGTATCTCCGGCTCCACCGCCAGGATGCCGCCGATGGCGAGCCGCCGTTTCTCCCCTCCCGAGAGCCGGGCGGGGGGGACCTGCCGCAGACCCTCCAGCCCCAGGTAGGATACGAGGAAGGCCACCCTCTTTTCGATCTCCTCCTCCGGAAGCCGGGCGTTCTCCGGCCCGAACCGCAGTTCGTCCTCCACCGTCTGACCCACGATCTGGCTGTCCGCGTCCTGGAAGACCAGACCCACCGTGTCCCGGAGCCGGGGCAGGTTCCGATGGGCGGGCTCTCCCCGGAACAGCACGCGCCCTTCGGTGGGCCGCGCCAGGCCCAGGAGGTGGCGGGTCAGCAGGGTCTTGCCGGAGCCGTTCCGGCCGGCGATGATGACGAACTCCCCGGAGCGGAAGGCCAGGGAGACTCCCCGGATGCCGTAGCCGCCTTCGGGGAAGCGGTGTCCCAGGTTTTCCGTCTCCAGCACCGTCTCCCGGGGCGCCGGGCTTTCCCGGAGACTTTTCACCCGCCGCCTCCCAGACTGCGGTGAAGGATCCGCCGGGCCCGGGGGGCCAGAACCCCCGCCGCCAGGACCTTCAGGGCGTCCCCGGCGACGAAGGGAAGCATGCCTGCGAGAAAGGCGCCCGTCCAGCTCAGGCCCAGACGGAGTTTCAGCCAGGGAACCCCGGCGGCGTAGACCACCAGGGCGCCCGCCGCGGCGGCGAGGAAGTCCCGTGTGACAAGCCTGCGGCCCCTCCGCCCCTCCGGCGTTCCGGGTTCGCCGTCCATCCCGGGCGGCGGGGAGCCCCCGGCCGGCTCTCCCCCGTCCCGTTCCCGGGACAGGAGTCCCGCCAGCCAGGCCGCGGCGGGGTAGGACAGGAGGTAGCCCGCGGTGGGGCTCGCGACGTGGGCGAGGCCTCCGGCGCCGCCGGCGAAGACCGGAAGGCCCAGGAATCCCAGGAAGATGTACAGCCCCATGCAGGCCGCGCCGGGGCCGGGCCCCAGAACCAGGCCCGCCAGAAGGGCGAAGAAACTCTGCAGCGCCACGGGCACCGGGCTCCAGGGCAGGGGAATGGCGATATACGCCCCCGCGGCGGTCATGGCGGCGAAGAGCGGCAGGGGCATGAGTTTTTTCAGGTCCGGGGCGGTTTCGTGCCTTTCCATTCCGGGCGAATTTACCACGCCCCGGCCGGGGGGTTCAAGCTTGGCGGGGCCCCGTCCGGGCGCAGCCCGGGCATGTTCGGGCTGCGCCCGAACATGCCCGGGCCCATTTGATTCTTTAGCCCCGTATCGGTACTATTGAAACGAACAGGGGGAAGATTATGGGAGTATGGGGAAAGGGGCGCGGGTCCGCCCTTCCGGCGGCGGGGCTTGCCCTGGCGCTGCTTTTCGTTTCCGCCTGCGGCGGGGGGGGCGCCCCGGAGGGCCCCGCTTCCGCAGTATCCGGAGGAGCGGCGGGGGCGGAGGTCCCGCCCGGGGGGGAGCCGGAGAGCCTGCCTTCCCGGAGCTTCATTCCGGCGTCGCCCGTCCCGTCCGCGGATACGCTCTTCCCCGCGGATAATTCCAACCGCTACACCGAAGACGAGAAGATCAACATCCGGGTCTACGATCTGCGCAACGAGGGGGTGGTCAACATCACCACGGCGGTCCTGGCCTACAACTGGTTTCTCGAGCCCGTTCCCCAGATGGGGGGGACCGGCTCGGGCTCCATCATCGACGCCCAGGGCTACGTGCTGACCAACCGCCATGTGGTGGAGGGGGCCTACAAGGTGTTCCTCACCCTGGCGGACGGCACCCAGACGGAAGGCACCGTCATCGGCTCGGACCCGGACAACGACCTGTCGGTCATCAGATTCGACCCCGGGGGGAAAAAGCTCAGCCCCATCCCCATGGGCAGCTCCCAGGGCATCCGGGTGGGGCAGAAGGTCATCGCCATCGGAAACCCCTTCGGCTTCGACCGGACCCTGACCACGGGGATCGTGTCCGGGGTGGGGCGGCCCATCCAGATCCGCAAGGACGGCTCGGTTATCCGGAACATGATCCAGACCGACGCGTCCATCAACCCCGGGAACTCCGGGGGGCCCCTTCTGGATTCCCAGGGCAACATGATCGGGATCAACACCATGATCTACTCCCCCTCGGGCGGCTCGGTGGGGATAGGCTTCGCGGTTCCGGTGGACACCGCCCGCCGATCGGTGCCGGAGATCATCCGCCACGGCCGGGTCCTGCGGGGCTGGATCGACATCGTCCCGGTGCCCCTCTTCTCGGAGCTGGTGGAGTACGCGAAGCTCCCGGTTTCCCGGGGACTCCTGATCTCCCGGCTCATCGCCGGGGGCAACGCCGCCCGGGCGGGCCTGCGGGGAGGCTCCCCGTCGGAACTGGTGCGCCACAAGACCTCCCTGATCTATCTGGGGGGGGACATCATCGTCGAGGTGGACGGCGCGAAGGTGGAGAGCGTCCCGGACCTCCTGGGGGCGCTGGAAAACAGAAAGCCCGGCGACCAGGTCCAGGTCACCGCCTACCGGGGCAGGGAAAAGAAAGTCTTCACCCTGGTCCTGTCGGAGCGGCCCGAAAGCTT
>JAKQWJ010000156.1 GCA_029562045.1 Spirochaetota bacterium
CATCCCCCCCATCCCGGGGCTGCGGGACCTGCCGGACCTTCTGACCAACATGAACCTGTTCGAGATTGAAAAGATGCCCCGATCCCTGACCATCATCGGAGGCGGCGCCGTGGGCTCCGAGATGGCCCAGGCCTTTTCCCGGCTGGGGACGAAAACGGCGCTGATTCACCGGGACCCTCATCTGATTCCGTCGGGGGACGAGGAGGCCGGCCGGGTTCTGGAGGCGGTCTTCGCCCGGGAAGGGATCGAGGTCCGCAACGGCGCCGAAATCGGCTCCGTCGTCCGGGAGGGGGAGGAGGTCCTCCTCTCCTCGGACAAGGGCTCCCTAAGGTCCGAACGGCTGCTGGTGGCCGCCGGCAGGAAACCCGTCCTGGAACCCCTGCATCTGGACAGGGCGGGGGTCGCCTTCACCCCCCGGGGCATCACCGTGGATGGCCATATGCGGACCAGCCGTTCCCATATCTACGCCGTGGGGGACTGCAACGGCCACAGCCTGCTGACCCATGCGGCCATGCATCAGGGGATGCTGGCCCTGATGCACTCCCTCTCGCCCCTGCCGCTCCCTCTCTTGCGGCGGGAACGCTACCCGGTGCCCTGGACGGTGTTCACCCAGCCGGAGATCTCCCAGGTGGGGGTCACCGAGCAGGAGGCCCGGGAGCGGAGGCTGAGGCATGGGGTGGTGGGAAAGGAGTTCCGGACCTACGGCCGCACCGTGGCGGACGGACACCCCGAGGGATTCATCAAAATCATCACCGGAAGGGGAGGCAGGATTCTGGGGGCCACCATCGTCGGCTCGGGGTCGGGGGAACTGATCCACGAATGGACCATGGCGATGCAGTACGGAAAGAGGATGCACCATGTGATGATGATGCAGCACGCCTTCCCCACCATGTCCATGATCAACAAGATGATCACCGAGGACTGGATGATGGGGAAGATGGAGTCCCCTCTGGTCCGGAAATTGATAAGAATGATGAGGTAACGATCGGCCCCGCCGCCTCCGCCCCGCCCCGGGCCCTCCCGGGAGGTCCCATCAGGTTCGCCGGACATGCCCCCGGTGGGGCAAAGAGGGTCCCGCCACTTGCAAAGAATTTGCAATATTGTATATAATGTAGTTATTGTACGGTAAAGAGGTCGAACGCCATAATTGGGTTTCACGATGAGAAAGCATAAGGGAGCGCCCCAGGGACCCGGGGAGGAGTCCCGGCCCGCCGAGCCGAGTCCCCTCTTTCCGGGGGAGATTTTCCCCGCCCCCTCACGGATGGCGAGGATGGCACGGAGCGGACGGCGGAAACCCCTCTCCCCGCCGGAGCTTTTCATCGCCTACCTGCTGCTGGTGGCGATCTTCCTGTCCCTGTCCGGTTACCTCCTCTTCCGCCGGGAATACCGGAGGATCCTGGAGGCCCAGTCCCGGGAACTGGCCTCCATCGGCGGCCTGAAGGCCTCGATGATCGAACACTGGAGGGGGGATTTTTTCAGCGCCGCTTTCTTCACCTCCCGGATGGAATTCCAGCCGGGGGATGTGCCCGATGCCCGGGACGACCTCCGGGGCGCCGCCGTCCGGAGCGGGCTCGTCCAGAGCCTGGGCCTCCATGTGCGGCATGGGGACTTCGACGAAGCCGCCCTCTACTCCCTGGAGGGGGAGCTTCTGGCGGTGGCCGCGGGCCAGGCGCGGGCGGCGCCCCGGCGGCTGGACGGGGAGGCCATGGCCATTGCCCGGCAGGTCCTGGAGACCGGAGGGTTCGGGTTCCGGGACCTGTACCGGCGCCCCGACGGCGGATACGGGGTGGATATCCTCACGCCGGTCCGGGACAGGGAGGGACGGTCCTTCGCCGTCCTGGTGGCGGGGAAGGACCCGGAGAGGGACCTCTTTCCCATGCTCCGGGCCTGGCCGGTCCCCAGCGCCACCGGGGAAAGCTTCCTGACGCGGCTGGAAGAGGACCGGGTGGTGATCCTGAGTCCTCTCCGTTTCGAAGAGATCAAGCCCCTGGAGGGCCGTTTTTCCGTTCAGGATATCCGGTCCTCGGGCCAACGGCGCGCCCCGAGCCCGGGCATCCGCTTCTTCGAGGGCAGGGACCACCGGGGGGTGGAGGTGATCTCCGATTCCCGGACCCTGGAAGGTCTGCCCTGGTATCTGATCACCAAGATGGACGCCTCCGAGGCTCTGGAGATGGCCCGCATCCACGGATTTCTCATCGCCGGCGGAGCCTTCATTCTCTTTCTTCTGGCAGGGGCGGGGCTGGCCGCCTTTCTCCTGCGGAACCGGAAGGACTTCTACCGGGATCTCTACCGGCGGGAGCAGAAACAGGTGGAGCTCCTCCGGGAGTACGGCGCCACCCTCCTCAGCATCGGGGAGGGGGTTGTGTCCACCGACTCCCAGGGGAGGATCAAGTGGCTGAACACCGCGGCGGAGAAGCTCACCGGGTGGCCCCAGGCCGAGGCCCGGGGGAGACCGCTGCCGGAGATTCTCGACATGCGGGACGAGGCCACGGGAAAACGGGTGCCCAACCCGGCGCAGACCATCATGAAAACGGGCGTCCGGATGGCCGCTCCCAGGGGGAGGGTGCTTGTTTCCCGGGACGGAAGGGAGCACCCCCTCATCGGGGGCGGAGCCCCGATCCGGGACGAGGACGGACGGATCGACGGCGCGGTCCTGATCTTCCAGGACATAAGCGACCGGCGCCGGAAGGAAGGCCGGATCAGGATGCTGTCCGACATCGTGCAGGGGAGTCTGAACGAGGTGCTGGTTTTCGACGCCGGAAGCCTCCGCTTCACCTATGCCAATCCTGCGGCCTTGTCGAATCTGGGCTACAGTTTCGGGGAACTCATGAGGATGACTCCCCTGGATATAAAGCCCGAGTTCACCCCCGAGAGCTTCGCCGCCCTTCTGGATCCCCTGCGGTCCGGGCAATCCTCCCCGGTGCAGCTGGTGACGCGCCATCGGAGAAAGGACGGTTCCACCTACGATATATTCCTGGCCATCGAGCCTTTCAGGGGACCCTCCGGGAACAGCTTCATTTCCATCGGTCTGGATTACACCGAAAGGAGCAAGCTCGAGGCGGACCTGCGGCGGAGCCTGGCGGAGCGGGAAACCCTGCTCCGGGAGCTGCACCACCGGACCAAGAACAACCTGCAGGTGGTCTCGTCTCTCCTGTCCCTGGAGAGCTCCCGCCGGGACGACGCCTCGGTGCGGGCCTCCCTGGGAGATATGGAGAAGCGGGTGGGGGCCATGGCCCTGGCCCACGAGCGGCTCTACCAGTC
>JAKQWJ010000165.1 GCA_029562045.1 Spirochaetota bacterium
TCACCAGACCCCCCAGGGTCACCAGCCCCGTGGAGTTCCCGCCGATGGTGGAGTTCCCCACCACGGCCACATCCGTATCCCCGTCCCCGAGACTCATGGAGGCGGAGCCCGCCGCCCGGACCGTCCCGTTCACATTCACCACGCTGGGCGCCGTCGCAGTGAGCCCCCCGGTGAAGGTCAGCGTGTCTCCGCCGTCCCCCAGAGTCACCGTCCCGGTGTTGCTGAAGGCCGCCGCGTTGGTCACCGTAGTCGTCGCCCCGGTCAGAGACACCCCGTAACCCTGAGCAACCGTAACGAGGGCCGTGGCCGCCAGATTGCCCTGAAAGTTCATGGCCCCGGTGGAATTGGCAACGTTGTCGTGGAGGGTCAGGGTCCCCACCCCCGCCACGGCGCCGGTCACGGTGGTCGCCCCCGTGCGGGACCGCACGGTCAGATTGTTCCCACCCCCGGTGACCGAAGCGATGTTGATGGGAGCCCCCGCCGGGCTCCCCCCGTTGTTGGAGGTGTCGATGGTGGACGCATTGGTGAGGGTCACCGCCCCGAGGTCGATCTGCTGTCCCGCGGTCCGCACCGTTCCGCCGACACTTGTCCCCGAGGGGTTGGACGGGTTCCCCGCCGTCGCCAGCCCCCCGGTAAAGGTCAAAATATCCCCGCCGTTCCCCAGGGTGACCGTTCCGGTGTTGCGGAAGTTCACGTCGTTGGTGAAGCTGTTCGTCCCCCCGGTGAACGACACATTGTACCCCTGGTTCGCCGTGTTCAGCGTCGTCATCGTCGTATTGCCCTGGAAAGCGATGGTCCCGGTGGTGTTGGAGAGCGTCACCGTCCCCGCCGTCAGGGCTCCCGAAAAGGTTGTCCCGCCGCTGTTCGTCACCGTCAGAGCGCCGTTCACCGTCGAGGGCCCCGCGATGGTGACGGCTCCGGTTTTATTGATGGCCAGGTTGTTGAAGGTGTAAGCGTTGACCGTGGCCGCCGCCGCTCCGGTGAGGTTTACCGTGCCGGTGCCGGCGGTCAGGGTTCCCACGGTGAGGTTTCCGGTGACATTCGCGGTTCCAGAGCTGACAGTCAGGGCTCCCCCGCCGCCGAGATTTCCATTGACGGTGAGGGTCCTCCATCCTACCGTAACGCTCGCCCCCGCCTGGATCGTCAGATTTGCCGTTGTGCCGTCCGTCGAACTGACGGCGACCAGGCTGGGAAATATGGGGCCTCCTGACGGCGCCGACGGAATAATTACATCGTCCCCCGACCCGGGAACAGAGAAGGTGTTCCAATTGGCCGCGTCACCCCATTGGGCGGTGCCGGCAAAAGCTGTCCAGGTTGTCTGGGCGAAAACCATTCCCGGCGGCGCAAAAAAGACGATACAAACAAACACCGGGAGGATCGATATTCCCAAAAACCGCGGCCTGCTTCCGCGGCGCTTCTTTCGGGCCAGATTACGATACGGCTTCATATCCGCCTATAAAGATACCACGGGAGCGGAAAACTTCACATAAGCGGCGGGTTTTCCCGCCGGAATCAGGGCAGCATTGTCAGCGCTTCAGCCCGGGAATTGACCCCCGGTTCCAGGAGTCGGGGAACCCCGTTTTTCCAGTAGACTGCCTGCTCCAGACCATTCTGATAGACCCCCGCCACATGAACGACACCGTCGGACACGCCGATTCCGTAACCGTAGGTCTCCCCCTCTTCGGGGCCGAAAAGATCCGTCTGCGCCATCGTGCCGTCCTTCAGTTTCCAGTAAGCCGCCCGCCGCGCCGATCCGGCGCCGAGATAATCCCCTACAGCGTACCGAAAACCGACGTCAACAGCTGCGTTCCGGGCGATTCCGGACGCTGTGCCGAGAACCTGAAATCCTGAAACCCCTCCCTCCCAGAGGACGGGCCTTAAGATGCCGTCCAGATGTCTCCCGGCGATATACACATCGACCCCGTCCACAAGAATCCCGTACCCTTCGGAGAAACCGGTGGAATACAGATCGTATCTCTGGAGGGTCCCTCCCGAATCGGTCCAGTACACCCCCTGGTTCAACGAGCCGTTCTTGTAGAAACCTGAGACATAGACACTGCCGGAGGTGGCCACGACAATGCCTGCCGCCTCGGAAGCGCCGGTCCCGGGCAGGACATGCCGCACCGGCCCGGAGCCGTCGTCCACCCAGTAGACGGCCTTTTTGATTCCGCCATCAGTATAGTATCCCGAGATATAGGCGGTGCTCCCCAGGGCTGTTATTCCCGTCGCCCGCCCGCCGGCGGACAGATCAACCCGCGTCCCGTTCCTCCAGTACACCGCCACATCGCCGGACCCGTCGTTTATATAGCCGGAAACGAGGATTTCGGCGCCGGAGACGGCGACCCCCGAGGCCTCCGAGGAGTCGGCGGAATGCAGGATGGTCCTCTGGATATCCCCATCCCCAACCGTCCACTGGACGGCCACATTCCTGGCCCCGTCGAAAAGGGTGCCCACCACCACAACCCCCCCGCCGGGCTCGTAGGGCTGGCCGGGGTAATTGTACCAGTCCCCATGATCCATCCCCCCGCTGGTTCTCCAGAGATCGAAGCGGGGGTAGGCTTCCTCGATGCGCTGGGTCTCCGCCGGAGACTCCCAGTCCGTGGGGACCAGGAGGGCCCAGGGGAAACCGTCGCCGTCGATGAAGCGGTCGCCGGGGTTTTTCGAAACCGTCAAAGGTTCCCGGTCGATGAGGTGGATGTCGTGCCCCGTGTCGATGACATAAAGGTAGGGGTTGTAGGGTGGACGGGACAGGAGGACCTCCTCTGCGCCCTCTTCCGTCGCCTGGGGGGTCTGGAACTCCAGGGTGAAATCGGCGGTCTTTCCCAGGGCCTTTCCGGTGTTCTCGAAAAGGATGATCTCCGCCGGCATGCTCACACTGCGGCTGAAGGAGCGGGAAAGGCCGGACGAATCGATGTAGGTCCCGCTGAGGGACGCGCTTCCGGCAATGGAGTCGATCCGGATGCCGAAGCGGTGGTTGTACCCCGCCCATTTCCGCATGGCCTCTGCATCCACGTCGATCCGGGTGACCCGGCCCGCGTCGTTTATGGTCTCCCGGATGGAGTAGGAGGCGATGAAGTCGTTGTAATCCGCGTCTCCCGCCCGGGCCTTGCCGAACAGGTCCTCGAAGGCGATGGTGATCCGGCCCTCCGCCGGCACATTGAGGCCGTAAAAGGGCTCAGCTCCCGAACCGGACATGCCCCGGGACAGGGGGAGCTGCGCCACCCGGCCCATGGCCATGGTGCGGCTCACCGTGGCAAGACCCGCCATATTGCCGATCACCACGCTGCGGGAGGCGAAGCCCGGGGCCTCCAGGGTCAGCGTCATGTCTTGCAGGGCGGAGGGCAGAAAAACCGTGGTGTCCAGAACCCCGTCGGGGGACAGCCTCCCGGAGTACACCGGCCGCCCCCGGGAATCGGTGAGCGCCGCCGTGACGACGGCGAAGTCCGGCGGCAGAGGAGTTTCCGACACCCCGGCGTCGCTGTAATCGTAAAGAGACACTTTCACGATGAGGCGCACCGGCAGCAGCGTTTCGAAGGTGAACTCCGCCTTTCGGGATCGGGGCGCGTCATTTATTCCGTCCGGGGGAAGCTCCCGCACCGACGGGGTCCCCGCCGGATCCTGCGGCCCGCCGAGGGAGACGGGCATGAAACAGCCCGTAAAAACCGCGATGGTCAGAAAAACAAGAAAACCGACGATAACTTTTTTCATAAATTCAATCTCCTCATTGGGCCGGAGTGAACAGCATCTCAATATCAAGTTTACCGCTAAAAATCAGGGAAGACAATCTTTTGCCGGGGGCGGGAACAATGCCCGGGGAGTTAAATCCCTCGGGGAGCCTGCACCGGGAACCATGCACCGGGAGCCTGCCCCAGGTATCCCCGGGGCCCCCCGTCCCGGGGACTGAGCACGGGGAACCATATCCCCCGGGAACCATGCCCCGGGAACCATGCCCCGGGAACCAT
>JAKQWJ010000192.1 GCA_029562045.1 Spirochaetota bacterium
TCTCGGCGGAGGCACGGATGAAGGCCCCGGCCGATCCCCGGCGGCGGGCCTCGGCGAGCATGGGTTCCGAAGGGTCCGTGGCGGTGACCGCGAAGCCTCTGGAGACGAAATACTCCGTCCAGTGTCCGGTCCCGCAGCCGATCTCCAGAAGATCCGACGGCACAACCCGTTCCAGCAGCCGGTCCATGACCCCCTTTTCCAGGCGGTCCACCTCGGCGCCGGCTTCCGTGGCGTAGAAGGAGTCGTACCGTTCCGCGACCTCCCGGGTGAAGATCACGGGTCCTTTCTTTTTCATCATCCTTCTCCTTTTTTCGGCCTGCAGAAAATTTGTCCCTAAAAAGGAAGACCGTCAAGCTTCGTCCTGTCGCCCCGGATGGGTGGAGAAAGACGGATCGTCGGAAGCGGGGGCTCCGCCCGGTCTCAGTCCCGCCGCCCCGGGTTGATACCGGGTTGATCCCCGGGAGACACTCCGGGGAGACACTCCGGGTTGATACCGGGGAGACACCCCGGGGAGAGACTCCACTGGACGGACGAGCCGGGACGGATTACCATGGGGTCATGAAAATCACCGGCAGAGAGAGGGTTCTCCGGGTTCTGAACGGGGAGATCCCCGACAGGGTCCCCCTGGATCTGGGGGGTATCAACAATTCCACCATGCACTGGAAGGTGGAGCGCGATCTGTGCGGGCTGCTGGGCTTTCCCTATGCCGGGAGCCTCATCGTGGCCACGGATCAGCAGGTGGTGGTCCCCGACGAAAGGATACTGCGCCACTACGGGGTGGACACCCGCTGCCTGTACATCCGCGAGGCCTTCCCCTGGAGGGAGGAGGGAGGCGTCTTCTACGACCAGTGGGGGATAGGGCGGGTTTTCGACGGCGAGTACTACTCCATGCGGGTGCACCCTCTGGCGGGGATGACGCCCCGGGAAGCCCTGGATGCCTGCCGATGGCCCGATCCCCGGGCCGAAGCCCGGATCGAAGGGCTGGCGGAACGGGCGGAGTCCTATGGGGGGGAGCACTGCCTGATCCTGGAAGGTTTCCGGGAAGCCTGCTTCGGGCTCCCCTCCTGGATCCGGGGAATGACGGATTTTTACATGGACCTGGCGGGGGACCCGGTCTTCGCCCACGAGTTTCTGGACCGGGTGCTGGAATGGAACCTCCAGGTGATGCATTTCGTTATGGGACGGCTGGGAAAATACGTGGATGTCTTCAAGTTCTCCGACGATCTGGGGACCCAGGCCTCGCTCCTGATCTCCCCGGAGATGTACCGGGAGTTCATCAAACCCCGACAGGCCCGGATCGTCCGGGAGATGAAAGGCTACGGCGTCAAGGTTCTCTTCCACTCCTGCGGGGCGGTGCGGCCCCTGATACCGGACCTGATCGAAATCGGGATAGACGCGCTGAACCCCGTGCAGATCAGCGCCCGGGGGATGGATCCCCGGGGACTGAAGGACGATTTCGGGGATAAAATCGTTTTCTGGGGAGGCGGGATCGACACCCAGGAGAGCCTTCCCCGCCTCGGGCCGGAACAGGTGAAGGAGGAGGTCCGGAAGAATCTGGAAATCCTGGGGCGGGGCGGGGGTTTCGTCTTCGCCCAGGTGCACAACATCCAGCCCGATGTCCCCGCGGAAAACGTGGACGCCATGCTGGAGGCCTTTCGGGAAAGGCGGGATTATTGACGGGCCGCCGGAGGCCTTTCACGGGACACTCGAAACGCCGCCGGATGCATCCCCGGCGCGCCGGGCCCAGTCGCCGAACCGGCGCAGGCCCCGGAGCGTCCCGAAGCGCGCCGCGGAACCCGCCGGGCGGGCCGGCAGACCCCGGGGGCGCTCAGGACAGGTTTTTGATCAGAATCCGGCTCCGGCGGGACAGATCGTAGGCCGCCCTTTTTTTCTCCGGCAGGGAGGAAAGGTCCGCCTCCTCGAAACCCTGTTTCAGGAACCAGTCGGCGGTCTGGGTGGTCAGAACGAAGACCCGGGACAGCCCCATCCTCCGGGCCCGGTCGCAGAGGTAGCCGATGAGCCGGGGCCCCACCCCCAGATGGGAGTACTGCTCGTCCACCGCCACGGCGGCGATTTCCCCCACCCCATCGGGGTAGCGGTGCAGGGCCGCGGAGGCGTGGATCGCGTCATCCACCTCGAAGACGATGAAATCTCCGTGACTCTCCGCCAGGGTTTCCTCCGTCCGGGGAAGCAGGATGCCCCTTTCGACGAAAGGCTTCATGACCCGCAGCACGTCGATGGTCTCGTTCCGCCGCATCGGCCGGATCCCGCTGTAGCGGTTGGAATACACCATGGTCCCGGAGCCCAGGTTCGAGAAGATTTCCTTCAGCAGCGCGCCGTCCACGCGGCCGTCCAGAATGTGGACCCGCTCGACCCCGGCCTCGCAGGCCCGGCGGGCCTTGTCCAGAAGGTCCAGCTCCTCCCGCCCGGGGTTCAGGGCGAAGAACCGCTCCAGATCCGGCAGGCTGAAGTTGCTGATCCCGCCGCTGGGCGACAGGGGGACCCCGTCGGGGACCTGATACTCCGGGACGGAGAAACCCGGGCCCGCGGTGATGAAGAAGAGCTTCTCCGCCCCCAGGCGGGAAGCGGTGATGGCCGCCAGCTCGTTGGACGGAAGGTTGTAAGGCCTCCCCAGGGCATTCCAGCCGATGCAGGGCAGGATGGGAATGAAGCCGTTGTCCATGACGGCCCGGAGCCGGTCGGTGAGGACCCGCTCGACGATGCCGGCGCTCTCGAAGTCCACGCCGTCCACGACCCCCATGCCCCGGGCCCTGATCCAGTTGCCGATGACGGCGTTGATGTCCGATCCCGACAGGCTGGTCATCAGGCGGTTCGCCACATCGAAGGCCGCCATCATGATGAAGGGCATGGCTTCGGCGCTGGTGGCCCGGACGCCCCGGATGATCCGGTCCTGGATGCTGTAGACGCCCAGGATCTGGTCGATCCTCTCCTTGGCGCCGGGGACCAGCACGATCCGGATTCCCGACTCGTGCAGCCGCGCCACATCCGTGATGAAAACCGGGAAGTGGGGATCGTCGATGACGGTGAAGTCGATCTTGATAACGAAGGTGCGTCCCTTGAACTGGCGAAGGTATTGAAAAACCTCGCGGATGGTCTCGATCTTCGCCCTTTCAGCGCCGTTTCCTTTCTCCATCATGAGCGTATCCTACAGTGAAAGGAAAATTGTGACAATCGCGGGAGACCGCCGGCCGGTTTCAGCCGGAGAAGGTGTAGACAAAGGGGCGAAGCTCCCCCAAACTGGGGATGCGGAAAGGATGAGAGCATGCAGGGAGCCGCCCGATGTATCTGACCACTCGAGGGAAAGAAGAAAGCCGTCCCGCCTCTTTACCGGAAATCCTCCAGTCCCGGGAAGACCGGGCCCGGAGGCAGAGGGAATTACTGGACCGTTACGGCGGGGTGGTGATCAGTTTCACCCCCGTGGCGCCGGGGGCGGAGAAGGGGGCGCCGCGGTTTCGCCGGGTCTTCGAGGCGGGGCGCGCCGCCATCGAGGAGGCCCTGGAGGAGGCGGGGCTGACCGTTCTGGAGGAGGACCGGCGGGAGGGGCCGGCGGGATTCGAATGCCTCTTCGCCCTGGAGGAGGGTCCCGGCGGACATGACAAACTCACCGAAAAGCGGGGAGGACCGCCCGGGGAGGCGGTGAGCTTCCCCGGGAGGGTCAAAACGCTCATGATGAAAATCGAAGAGACCCACCCGCTGGGCCGGCTCTTCGATATCGATGTGTTGGGGCCCGGGGGACGGCCGCTGAGCCGGTCCGATCTGGGGCAAGCCCCCCGGAGCTGCCTTCTCTGCGGGAAGCCTGCGGCCGAATGCGCCCGGAGCGGCGCCCATCCCCTGGACCGGCTTCTTTTACGCATCGACGGCCTTCTGGAATCGGCGGAGAAGCGGGGCCGGAAGGACCCCGAAACCGCCTCCCTGTGCGAGACCTTCGCTGCCGCCGTTGCCGGCCGGGCGTACAGGGCGATAATGGAGGAGGTCGCCGTCACCCCCAAACCCGGGCTGGTGGACAGGGCCGGGCCCGGCGCCCACCGGGACATGGACTATTCCACCTTTCAGGCCAGCGCCCGGGTCCTCAGGCCCTGGTTCGCGGACTTCGTGCGGCGGGGCTGCCTTCTGGCCCGGCTCGAACCGGAAGAAATCTTCCTCCGGGCCAGGCCCCTGGGGGTGGACGCGGAAAAGGCCATGTTCGCCGCCACCGGCGGCGTCAATACCCACAAGGGCCTGGTTTTTTCTCTGGGGCTTCTCTGTGTCGCCGCCGGGGCGCTGAAGTCCCGGGGAGTTTCCCTGTCGGCGGAAGCGCTCTGCGGATTTTCCGCCCGCATGTGCTCCGGTATTGTGGATCGGGAACTCCGCAACAGGGAGGAAGACGTGGGGCGAAACCCGTCCCACGGCGAAAGGGTGTTCTCTCTCTACGGGGCCCCGGGTGTCCGGGACGAGGCCGAAAAGGGCTTCCCCACGGTTCTGCGGACAGCCCTTCCCCGAATGAGGGATCTGCTCCTCCGATATCCGGGCAGGCGCAATCATGTTCTTCTGGCGGTCCTCTTGGAGCTGATGAGCGGGCTGGAGGACACCAACGTTCTGACCCGGGGCGGCCCCGAGGCCCTGGAACGGGTCCGCCGATCGGCCCGCGAAGCCCTGGCCCTGGGGGGGCCGTTCACCCGCCGGGGTTCGTTCCATATCGATGACATGAGCAGGGATTTCGCCGCCGCGGGCATCAGCCCCGGCGGTTCGGCGGATCTTCTGGCGGTGAGTATTTTTTTGTCGGGCTTCGGGGGGGGGGTCATGGTGTCCCATTTCCCCGGGGCAACGGACAAGAAGAATGATTTTTAACACCTCTAAAAAATCAGGAGAATTTCTCATCGGAAACTATATCCCGACCTTCCTTCGGGAGGGCCTAAAAAAATGGCGAAACAAATGAGCTTTGTGACGAGGGATTTCGACCGGAGAAGATCAGCCGTCAGGAAGGTCCGATTTTATTATTAAAAGACCCCGTCAAGCGGGAGATGCTCCAGCCTGTTCTCAGTAAAGCTTTCGCAAAGGAAGCGAAGGATCCCGAAGGGCGGCCCGCTTTTGGCGCGGAGACACCCGAACGATGTTCTTGAAGAAAGATATCGCCGATGCTTGCACAGAAAAGGTCTTCCGTTATTCCATTGAACCGCGCAGGGACACAATTTTTTGGAAACGGAATAATTGTTTGACTTCCCCCGGTTTTGGACCTACAATGCAATAATAACGCAGAAAATCAAATAATTCTTGTGTCGTATGAATAGAAAAAAGACCCGTCACGCGGGTATTCTGCATTTTTTGGACACGCCCGATGCGGCGCCCGCCGAAATGCCGGCCGCCGGTTACGGCTTTTCAGGGGTCGCGATCCGCCGGGACCTGGAGGAGCTGGAAAAAGCCGGAAGGGTGGCGCGCATCCGGGGAGGCGCCCGGCCGCCGCGCGGCCGCCCGGCGGAGATGACCGCGGCGTTCGAGGAGCGGTCCCGGCTCCCACCGTTTTCCTGATAAGCGGAGGATCGGCATCGTCTTCACCGATTCCGAAGCGCCCGAGGATCTGCGGAAATTCATACGGAAGGAACCTTTCACGATGGAATACTGCTGACGAAAAGAGGAGGACCACATGCCCGTTGCCAATGCGAAAGAGATGCTGCTGGAGGCCACCAGGAAGAAGTATTCCGTGGGGGCCTTCAATGTGACCAGCCTCGTCCAGATGGAGGCGGTGGTGGAGGCGGCGATACAGATGCGCTCCGCCGTCATCATCCAGACCTCGGTGACGCCGGCAAAGTTTTTCAAGCCCGAAGTTCTGGCCGCCGCGTACCGGGCCCTGGCGCAGGCGTCTCCCTACCCGGTGTGCCTGCATCTGGACCACTGTACCGACCCGGAGTTCTGCAAAAGGTGCGCCGATGCGGGCTACACCAACATCATGATCGACGCGTCCCTGGAACCCTTCGAGAGGAATGTAGAGATCACGAAAGAGGTGGCGGATTACTGCCACCGGACGGGGGACATCACCGTGGAAGGCGAGCTGGGCACGGTTCTGGGGGTGGAGGACAACGTGAAGGTGTCGGGCGGGCAGGTGGCCCTCTGCGACCCGGACAAGGCGGAGGAATTCGTCCGGCGCACCGGCATCGACATCTTCGCCCCCGCCATCGGGACGGCCCACGGGGTCTACAAGTCGGAGCCGAAGATCGACTTCGAACTTTTTGCCCGGATCGCGGAGATCCTGAACGGCCGGGAGATCCGGGCGCCTCTGGTCATCCACGGGGGCACGGGGCTCTCCGACGAGGTTACCCGCCGGCTGGTGGGGCTGGGGGGATCCAAGTTCAACGTCTCCACGGAGCTGAAACACGTTCTGATGGACGCCACCGACGGGTATCTGGCGGGTCATCTGAAGGACTACAACCCCGGCAAGTTGGACGCCGCCGTTTTCGCCGCCACCCTGGAGGCCATCCGGCGGTGGATGGATATTCTCGGCAGCGCGGGACAATATTGATGAAGAAAACCGGTGAAAGAGGAGGGGCGGGAACCATGATCAAGGCTGTGCTGTTCGACCAGGACGGGGTCATCATCGACACCGAACGGGACGGTCACCGGGTTGCGTTCAATTCGACCTTTCGGGAGTTCGGGCTGCCGGTGGAATGGGATGTGGAGCTGTATCACAGACTTCTCCAGATAGGCGGCGGCAAGGAGAGGATGCGGCATTACTTCGAAGACCATTACACCGGGAAGCTGCCGGAGGACCTGGACGGGCTGGTTCAGAAGATGCACCTCCGAAAGACGGCCGTCTTCATCGATCTTCTGGAAACCATGCCGCTGCGGCCCGGGATCCTCCGGTTCATGCGGGAAATCAAAGCCGCGGGCCTGAAGATCGGCATCTGCACCACCTCCAACGAGAAGGTGGCCCACACCATCGCCGACCGCAAGCTGGGGGAAATCGGCTTCGATGTTCTCATCGCCGGGGACATGGTATCCAGGAAGAAGCCCGACCCGGAAATCTATTCCACCGCCCTGGCGAAGATCGGTGTGGGTCCCCGGGACTGTCTCGTGGTGGAGGATTCCAGCATCGGGGTGCGCTCCGGCAGGGCGGCGGGGTGCCGGGTCCTGGCCACGGTGAACGGTTACACCCGGGACGAGGACCTCTCCGGGGCGGACATCATCGTCACCTGCCTGGGGGACGAGGAGGGGGAGAAGGCCCGGTTTCTGGGGAAGAGCATCCCTCTGGCGCGGAGCGGCATCGTGACCTTCGCCGATATCGTGAAGGCGCTGGGATGAAAATACTGAGCGTCGATTTCGGGACCTCATCGGTGAAGATGGCGGTCCTCACCGACAGGGAGGAGATCCTCCAGGACACGAAGGAGGAGTACCAGTACCAGGTCATCGACAAACACAAGATCCAGATCGACCCGGAGGTCATGTACGCCGCCTTCCTGAAGGGACTGAAGAAATTCTCCCATCACCTGAAGGACATCGATCTGGTTGTGCCCTGCGTGTTCGCCCCGGTCTTCATCCCCCTGGACCGGGACGGCCGGGCCCTGCACCCGGCGATCATCCACCTGGACCGCCGCAGCTACGCCCAGTCACGGTTCGCCCTGAAGGCGGTGGGGAAAAAGGACTTCATGGCCATAAACGGCAACCTCCCCTTCGCCGGGGGAATCTCCTGCACCAGCATGCTGTGGTACAAGGACAAGCTGCCTGAGCTGTACAGGAGGACCTGGAAACTGGGCCACATGAACACCTTTCTGCAGCGCCGGCTTACGGGGCGGTGGCTCATCGACCCCTCCAACGCGTCTTTCACGGGTCTGTACGAGACTCTGCAGATGGGCTCCTGGTCGGAGAAGATCTGCTCCGCCCTGGGCATCCATCGGGACCTCCTGCCGGAGATCGTCCCGTCCATCAGCATCGCCGGCCCCCTGACCCGGGAAGCCGCCGGGGACACGGGCCTGCGGCAGGGGATCCCGGTGGCCATGGGGGCAAACGACACCACCAGCGCCGCCTTCGGGGCCGGGGCCGTCAACACCGGAGACATCCTGAACATTTCCGGGAGCAACGAGATCATCACGGTGACGACGGACGCCCCCGTGCCCCACGAGAAATACTACATCCGGGCGTCCATGGAACCGGGAAAGTGGCTCTACCTGGCCATAACTGTGGGCGGCTTCGCCCTGGAATGGTTCCGGAAGGAGTTCTACTCGGAGATGGATAAAAAGGATTTCTACGGCGGCTTCCTCTCGGACTTCGTCAAAACACGTACCCGTACGGATGTGGTGTTCAAACCCTACCTGGCGGGAGACCGGCACAGCCTGGTCAAAAAGAAGGGCGCCTTCACCGGACTCACCTTCGAAAGCACCCGGGAAGACCTTCTTCTGGGTCTTCTGGTGGGGACCTTCGAACCGGTTTTCAGCACCATCAATATCCTGAAAAAACGGATGAGGCTGAACCCCCACATTTTCTGGACCGGCGGCATGGTCGGCGACGCGTATCAGGATTTCAAGCGGCGGATCTTCAAGGGCTTCGACTTCAACATGAGGCGGGAGTGCTCCACCCTGGGCAACCTCCAGGTGGCGCGGCGTCTCATAAACGGACGATGACGGAGGGAGCTGTGCTGAAAGATACACTTGCGGGGGTCTTCCCCCCGGTGATGACCCCCTTCCAGGGGGGCAAGATCGACTTCGCGGGCCTGGAGGCCAACATCCTCAGGATGAACGGCACCCGGCTCCGGGGCTACATGCCCCTGGGGAGCAACGGGGAGTTCCGCAGCCTCACCGACGAGGAGGCGCTGAAGGTGGTGCGGCTTATCGCGGACCGGAAGGCGGCGGACAAGACCCTGATGGTGGGAACGGGGCGGGAATCGGCCTACGCCACCATCGAGTTCACGAAAAAGGCGGCGGACCAGGGGGCCGAGTTCGCCAGCGTTCTCACTCCCCACTACTACGCCAAAAAGATGGACGACCAGGCCCTGATCCGTTTCTTCACCCAGGTGGCCGATGCCTCGCCGGTGCCGGTGCTGATGTACTGCGCCCCGGGATTCGCCGCGGGGGTCATCCTGTCCCCGGCGGCGGTGGCCGAGCTGGCCCGGCACCCCAACATCCTGGGCATGAAGGACACCTCCCAGGAGGACATCGCCGGGTATGTGAAGGCCGTTCCCCCCGGGGCGGAGTTTCATGTTCTCGCCGGCTCGGTGACGAAGTTCCTCTACGGCCTGCGGAACGGGACCGTAGGCGGCGTCCTGTCCATGGCCAACTACTTCCCCGAACTCTGCTGCGAGCTGCAGGACCTGTTTATGGAAGGAAAAACCGCGGAAGCGGAGAAACTCAGCTCCCGGCTGGTGGCTCTGAACGCCCGGACCACGGGAAAGCACGGGGTGGCGGGGGTGAAGGGGGCGATGAATCTTCTGGGTTACGCCGGGGGGGAGCCCCGGGTGCCGCTCCTTCCCCTGGGTCCCGGGGAGATGGAGGAGCTTCGGGCCGTTCTGAGAGACGAGGGCTTTCTCCCATGACGAAGATCCTTCTTTCCCAGGAGATCCATCCCCAGGGGCGGAAGATCCTGGAGGGAAAGTTCGAGATCCTCCTGCCCCGGGACGGCTCCCAGAAGGCCCTGGAGGAGGCGGTCCGGGAGGCGGAGGGGATCATCCTGCGGACCACCTCGGCGGTGACCCGGGAGGTCATCGACGCGGCGCCGAAACTGAAGATCATCTCCCGCACCGGGGCCGGGGTGGACAACGTGGACCTCGCCGCCGCCGCCCGGCGGGGCATCCTGGTCTGCAATCTTCCTCACGTTAACAGCGTCTCCGTGGCGGAGCACGCGGTGGCCCTGATGCTGAGCCTGGCCAAGGACCTTCCCGCCATGGACCGGGCCGTCCGGGGGGGGGAATGGAAAAAACGCAACAGCGGCGGGGCCGTGGAGCTGGAGGGGAAGACCCTGGGCATCGTGGGGATGGGCGGCATCGGCTCCCGGGTGGCGGGGAAATGCCGCCACGGCCTGGGCATGCGGATCCTGGCCTATGACCCCTATGCGGCGGAGGCCTTTCCCGGGGAGGACTATGAGTTCACCCCCTCCCTGGAGCGGCTCTTCGCCGAAGCGGACGTGGTCAGTCTCCACTGCCCCAGCATACCCGAGACCCGGGGGATGATCACCCGGGAGCTCCTCTTCTCCATGAAGCCCGGGGCCATCTTCGTGAACTGCGCCCGGGGGGAGGTGGTGGACGAGCCCGCCCTGACGGACCTCCTGAAGGAAAGGCGCATCGCCGGGGCGGGGATCGATGTCTTCGCCGTCGAGCCTCCTTCCCCGGACAACGGGCTTCTGGGGCTGGACAATGTGATCCTCTCCCCCCACTCGGCGGCCCTGACCCGGGAGGCCACGGTGCGGATGTCCACCGAAGCCGCCCGGGCGGTGGTGGATTTCTTCGAAGGCCGCCGGCCCCGGCATGTCTACACCGGGCCGGGCGGGGGTTGAGGGGACGCTCTGATGGGGATCGCCCGGCGCCTTTTTTAACTTGCGCCCCGGGGGTTCCCGTGACATAATCCCCGCCAGGAGGACCCTATGAACCTTTTGGACCAGCTGAAAAAAGTCACCGTCGTGGTGGCGGACACCGGCGACTTCAGGCTCATCAAGCAGTACGAGCCCCGGGATTCGACGACCAATCCGACCTTGATTTTTAAAGCCGCCTCGAACCCGGACTACAAGCTCATCATCGACAAGGCTGTCCGGGACGGGAAGGCCGAGGGTCCGGACCACGTTCTGGATCTTCTGGCCGTGGGCTTCGGGGAGGAGATTCTGAAGATCGTCCCCGGCCGGGTGAGCACCGAGGTGGACGCCCGCCTGTCCTTCGACGCTCAGGGCAGCGTCGAGAAAGCCCGGAAGCTCATCGGACTTTACGAGAAGCGGGGCATTCCCCGGGAGCGCATCCTCATCAAGCTCGCCACCACCTGGGAAGGGGTGCGGGCGGCGGAAATTCTGGAGAAGGAGCGCATCCACTGCAACATGACTCTCCTCTTCAGCCTGATCCAGGCGGCGGCCTGCGCGGAAATAGGCGCCACCCTCATATCCCCCTTCGTGGGCCGGATCCTGGACTGGCACAAGGCTGCCCGGAAGGTGGACCATATCCCGCCCCGGGAGGACCCGGGGGTGGAATCGGTGCGGAGGATCTACGGGTACTACAAGCGCCACGGCTTCGACACCGAGATCATGGGGGCCAGTTTCCGGAACACCGGTGAGATCCTGGAGCTGGCGGGCTGCGACCTTCTGACCATCAGCCCGGAGCTGCTGGAGGAGCTTCGGGGGGCGGAGGGGAAGCTGGAGGTGAAGCTCCGGCCCGAGGAGGCGCGGAAGACGCCGGTGGAGAGGCTGCGGGTGGACGAGAAGAACTTCCGCTGGCTCCTGAACGAGGACGCCATGGCCACGGAAAAACTGGCTCAGGGGATCCGGCTCTTCGCCGCGGACCTGGCGAAGCTCCGGGAGATGGTGGAAAAAATGCTGTAGAACACCGGCCCCGCCCCGGGGCCGGGCAACCCGTGATGGAACCGCCGGACCCGCCGGGGCGGGCGACGGCCCTGGGGCGGGCGACGGCCCCGGGACGGGAGGTTCGACGCTTCGGGATGCGGCATCGGCGCCCCGCCCCGATGGGCGCCGCCGGTTTCTTCCCCCGCTCCGGAGGGCCGGGGTGGGGACCGCGGCTCCGACGCGGGGGGCTCTGCGGCCGCCCTGGAGCCTGTTTCTGTCAGCTCCCCACCACGGGGGGTACGATGCTCAACTCGTCGGTCACCGACTCCACCCCCGGAACCTTTCGAGCCGCTTCAACGGCGGCGTTGGCGACGATGCGGGACACGGTGTAGCCCGCCAGGGTCACCCGCCCGCCGTCCACCAGCACCGCCAGGGACTGGATCTGGATGCGCCGCTCGAAGACGATTTCCCCCGCCACGGCGGTTTTCAGCCTCAGCTCTTCCAGCTTGAATCGTCCGGCGTTCTCGTCCTCCGGGGAAATCATGACTTTGCGCAGCTCCTCGATGGTGTAGGCCGCCGTCTGGGGATCGATTCTTCCGGAGTTCATCGTCATGTCGTAGAGCGTCGAATCCCGCCAGTTGATGTCGAAAAAGTACCGGTGAAACCCCTGACGGTTGTTGTCGCTCTGCCGGATATGGTACTCCGCGGTCTTGTCGTCGCAGGCGTAGGCCAGCTTCACCCGATCGATCCGGACATCCGGCGGGGCCATGAGACGGACGCTGAGAACGCCGGGGACTTCCCGGAGCAGGGCCCAGGCCCCTCGCCCCAGAATGACGCAGCGTCCTTTGGCGGTTTCTTCGTAAATGATGGCCTTCAGAAAGTGCAGGTATCGGTCGCGGTTCTCCGACATGGACGCCCAGAGGCCGGGGCGCTTTTCGTCGTACTGCTGCAGGATATCGGCGCCGATCTTGTGCTCCGCCAGGCGGGCTTCGATGTAGTCCCTTTCTATGTAGCGATAACCTCCCAGGCGGGCGAGTTCCCGGGCTGTTTCCTCGCCTTTTGCAGCCAGTTCCCGGGTAAGACATATAACAGCCATATCAACCTCCTGTTGGATCGAACATGAATCATCCGTCCCGATGGGGGCTACCGGGCGGAGGGGACAACCCGCAGATCGTCCACCACCTCTCTGTCTCCCGCCGCTCCTCGGGCCGCCGACAGGGC
>JAKQWJ010000198.1 GCA_029562045.1 Spirochaetota bacterium
GGGGGGGAGGTCCTCAGCGCGTCCAACGCCTGGAGCCTGTCCGTCACCAATTACGCCATCAACCTCTTCGGCCGTCAGGGAGCCCATCCCGTCTTCCCCTGGTACGAGAGCGACGAGTTCCAGCTCCAGAACAGCCTGACCCTGGCCACCCGGGAGGGGGACCCGGACCGGGACTGGTCCTTCACCACCCATCAGCTGGTCACTCTGCTGGGCCGGGGGGGCGAAAATCTCGTGGTCGACCACGCCCTGACGGTGGAGGACAGGGATTCCCGGACCTATCGGGGCACGGGGTCGGTGAAATACCTATGGAGGAGCCCCATGCTGCGGGATTTCGGGCTCGGCCCCCTGCGGGCGGCGAAGGAGGGGGGGGCCCACTATCGGCACACCGAAAAGGCCGATCTCTCCTACTCCTGGCTGGAGGGTCTGAAGGGTTATCTGGTTCTGGGCCATGAAACGGCCCTGACCTTCCGGGGCAGCAGCTTCATCAAGGCGGAGCTGAATCTGGGGCTGGGCTTCGAAAAGGACTATTCCGGCCTTCCCCCGGGCTATCGGATCCTCCTGGGTCTGGGGGGGGGGATTTCCGCCCACTTCCTGTTTTAGGCCCCGACCGTCCGCGGGGCGGATATCCCGGTCGCGGCGCCGGGCGTTCCCGCCCCCCGGGACCCCGCAGACCGCCGGAAAGCTCCGCCCCTGTCGCCGCGTTTTCCGTGGATTTTTCCTTTTTGACAGGTGTATATTTAGAAGGACACTGAGGGAGGTTTCCATGAAGAAAATTGGAGCGCTGGTTCTCACATCCCTGTTTCTGTTCGCCCCGGGGATTTTTGTCTCCGCCGAGGATCCTTCCGGCGGCGGTTTTTCCCTGGGGCTGGGAATCGGCATCGGAGTGCAGAATTTTCCCAACCCCGCATACACCGGCCTGGGGGACGAGCCGAAATTCTACACCTTTCAGACTCTGATGCTGGCTCCCGAGCTGGTTCTGGGCAAGTTCGCCGTCGGTCTGGACTTCAAGCTCAACTACCGTTTCACCGCCGGAGCATCGGGGGACCGGTTCGAGGTTCGGGAGGAGGACTGGGTGGTGGGTGATTTTCAGGAGTTCCTGGACGTCTATCTGCCGAAGATCCAATACATCCGCTACGGCCGCAAGGGGGACCCCATCTTCGCCAAGCTCGGCACCATCGAGGACGCCACCCTGGGCAACGGCTTCATCATGGCGGGCTATTCCAACGCCCTCTACCTGCCGGAAACCCGGATCTTCGGCCTGAGTCTGGACATCGACGGGGCCCTCTTCGATTTCCCGTACCTGGGCTTCGAGAGCTTCGCCGCCAACCTGGCCCGGTTCGACGTTTTCGGCGCCCGGGTCTTCACCCGGCCCCTGGCGGGAACCGGGCTGCCCCTCCTTTCCCGGATGCAGGTGGGCGGCACCGTGGCGATGGACCGGGACCCCCGGTATTTCGCCGAGCGCTACGACAACTTTCCCCCGGCTCTTCTGCCCCCGTCGGACGCCTCGGTCCTGATCTACGGCGCCGATTTCCGGTTGCCGCTGCTGGCGGGAGATCTCCTGTCCCTGGCCTTTTTCGGCGACGGGGTGGTCCAGAAGGAGGGCTCCGGGGCCATGACCGGACTGGGCGGGCGGCTGGCGGGTTTCGTGCGCTACGGCGCCCAGATGCGCTTCATGCAGGACAACTTCATCCCCACCTACTTCGGCGCCTCCTACGATCTCTTCCGGCCGGACCAGTATCTGGTTTACGACGGGACGGTGGAGAAGAAGGGGGGAATCGGCTGGTTCGCCTCCCTGGGCTTCGAAGCCCTGGCGGACAAGATCGTCTTCACCACCAGCGCCTCGGGCCCCCTGGGGGCCATCGAGGGCAACTATTTTTCCTGGCAGGCCCTGTTCGAGGTCAAGGAGGGAGTGGTCCCGGGCTTCTTTTTCGACCTGCTGTACGACAAGCAGAACATGGCGGGGTTCAAGGATTTCCAAAGATGGAAGGAAGATGCCCTGATCCGGGGGCGGGTCAATTACCGCACCGGCCCGGCGATCATCTCGCTGGTGTACAACCTGCGCTACGATCCCGCCGCGGTGGGGGACAACAAGTGGCAGGTCACGTCGGGCATCGAGAGCCGGATCGCCTTGTTTTAAAGGGAGGTTGAGACTATGAAAGCGGCACGCCTCGCCATAGCGGGCATTGTTTTTGCGTTCTTCGCGCTGCCCTTCGCGGCGGCGCAGGAACAGGCGGCGGTCCTGGAGTATTTCGGGGCGGCCGGCCAGATCCGGGTTGTGGACTCCGACGGTTTCGAGACAAGCGACGTCCGATTCGGCATGGATCTGGCCGTGGGCGACAGGATCATCACCAGAAACACCACGGCGGAGATACGGCTGAGCCCCAGCGGCTCCATCGTGAAGCTCTCCGCCAACACCGAATTCCGGATCGACGGGCTGGCGGGGGTGAAAAAGTCCGATAAAAACGGCTTCTCCCTGCTGTCGGGGAAACTGCGCACCGTGGTTGCCCGGGGGTCCGGCGGGCGGTTCGAGGTCCGCACCCCCACCGCGGTCTGCGGCGTCCGGGGCACCGACTTCGGCGTCCAGGTGATCACGGGCGCCATGGAGGCCGTGGCCGTCCGGGAAGGAGTCGTTTCTTTCATGAAGAACTCCGGGGCGGAACTCAGCCTCGGGGCGGGTCAGGCCGCCGACGCCTTCGCGGCGGTCTTTCGGGCCATGACCCTCTCGGCGGCGGAGATGTCCGAAGCTTTCCGGGGCATGGATTTTGAAAAGCTGAACCCTGAGGCGGTCCCCAAGGAGCCTCCCCGGCCCGTGGCGGAAAAGATCGAGACCCCCCCGGGGCCCGCCGAGACTCCACCGGAGCCTCCGAAGGACTCCCTGGCCGGGGAGCCGGGCATTCTGGACCCGATCTTCGGTTTCCTGCGGGAATACATGGGAATGGAGGTGGGCTCCATCACCATCGCCGGCGAGACCTATTCCCGGGTCATCCTCCAGCCCTTCTTCACCATCGGCAAGTTCAAGGCCGCCTTCTACCTCCCCGTCATCTACACCGGTGACCTTTTCAACTCCAACGACTGGTACCACCCCCGGGGCAACAACGAGTGGTCCTTCGGAACCGACTACAACTGGAACAGACGGCCCCTGGAAGCCGCCGGGGACCTCCTGCGGGACCTGGCGCTGAAGATCCGCTACATCGAATACGGCCGTCAGCGGGACCCCTTCTTCGTCAAGGTGGGAAACATCAGCGACATGACCCTGGGCCACGGGTCGCTGGTGCGGCGCTTCGCCAACGACACCGACTTCCCCGCCGTCCGGCGGGTGGGGGTGAACCTGGGGGTCGACGCGGGGAAGGCGGGTTTCGAAGCCCTCACCGCGGACCTGGCGGAACCGGAAATTTTCGGAGGCCGCCTGTACTTCCGCCCCCTCCATCCCTTCCGGCTGGGCTTCGGCTTCTCCGCCGCCACGGACATCGATCCCGCGGGGGATCTGCCCGACGACTACGCCGCCACCCTTCCCACCGATCCGAGGTCGGTGGATCCGGCCTTCATCGGTGTAGCGGCGGACATAGACTTCCCGCTCTTCGAAGGAGACCTGGCTTCGATGATCTTCTTCGTGGACGGTGCAGGGCTCCTTCCCTATCTGCGGAACGAATACGCCGCCGGAACCCTGGGCACCCGGGGCCTCATCACCGACGCCTTCGTCACCACCTCCGGAGGGGTGGAGTTCCGCAACTACGGCCTGATGGCGGGCGTCTTCGGCAACATCGCCTTTCTGGACTACCGGCTGGAATACCGGCAGCACCGGGGCCTGTTCAGCCCGGGCTTCTTCGGCATCGGCTATGACCGCCTCCGGGGGGCCCGGTCGGCGGAGCTCCTGGCCTACCTGAATGACCCGTCCCTTCCCGACTTCGACGCCACCACCCTGGGGATCTACGGCGAGGCGGGCTTCAGCCTCTTCCAGCACCTGCGCTTCGAAGCGGGCTACCTCTGGCCCTTCGAGCTGGAGGGGGGAAAGATTCAGGTTACCCAGGACGACTATCTGGAGATGAAACTCGTTCTGGAGGAGGGGCTCATCCCCATTTCGCCCTTCGATCGGCTGCGGCTGTCGCTGTTCTTCAGCCGGTACCAGTTTCTGCCCACCCTGCTGAAGCAGGGCGACGGCAGCCTGGAACTCTTCGACGCCAACACCGTGGTGAAGGGTGAACTGGTCTACCCCGTGGCGCCCACCATCGACCTGGCGCTGACGGTCACCACCACCGTGAGCCGCAACCCGGACGGCAGCATCCGGTACGATTCCGACGGGCATCCGAAGTGGACCCCCTCCATCGGTATTGAAACGAGGATCCGCTTTTAGATACAATTCTTCCCATGTCCGATAACCTCTCCCGGAGGGCCGTCAAGGTCCTCCGGGATTCCGTGGCCCGGCGCATCGCCGCCGGGGAAATCATCGAACGGCCCGCCTCAGTGGTCCGGGAACTCCTGGACAATTCCATCGATGCCGGCGCCCGGGAGATTTCGGTCCATGTGGACGGCGGAGGGATCGAAAGGATCCGGGTCATCGACGACGGGGCGGGGATGACCCGGGAGGATCTCGGCCTCTGCTGGCTCCCCCACGCCACCTCCAAGATCGAAACCGAGGAGGACCTCCACCGGGTCCGGAGCCTGGGCTTCCGGGGGGAGGCCCTGGCGGGAATCGCCACCGCCTCCCGGGTGGAGATCGTCAGCCGCCTCCGGGAACCGGCGGACGCCGGGGCCCACCGGCTGGTGATTCACGGGGGGGAGCTGCGCTCCCTGGAGCCCGCGGCGGGCAACCCCGGCACCGTGGTGGAGGCGGCGGACCTCTTCTACGCCATCCCCGCCCGGAGGAAGTTTCTCAAGAGGGAATCGGCGGAAACCTCCGCCTGCCGGCAGATTTTTCTGGAAAAGGCCTGCGCCTTTCCCGGGACTTCGTTCAAACTCCATACCCGGGGGGAGCTGCGGCTCTTCCTTCCCCCGGGAAGCATCCTGGACAGGGTCGCCGCCGCCTATCCTGAAGGGCTGGACCGCCGGGCGCTGCACCTTCTCACGGGCTCGGGGGAGGGGTATTCCCTGGAAGTCGTGGCGGCGCCGCCGGAGTTCTCCTTCCGGGACCGCCGCTACATTCAGGTCTACGTCAACCGGCGGCGGATCTGGGAGTACGCCCTGGTCCAGGGGGTGGAGCATTCCTACGGGGACTACCTCCCGGGGGGCAGATTTCCCGCCTGCGTCGTCCTGGTGGACATAGACCCCGCTCTGGCGGACTTCAACATCCACCCCGCCAAACGGGAAGCGAAGATCAAGAACCTTCAGGACATCCGGGGCCGCCTCACCGAAACCCTGGGGAACTTCCTCCGGGGAGTCGCCCGGAAACGGGCCTTTTCTTCCGGTGGGGATTTTTCCCCTGCGGGGCTCCCGGAGCTGGACCTTCCCCGGGGCCGCCTTCCCGGTTACCGCCGGGCGTCGCCGGGCCTCGGCGATGCAGTATCTCCCGAAGGCATGCAGGGGAGAATCCCGGGTCAAAGAGACCGGCCCTTTTTTTCCCCTTCGGAAGGGGGCCCTGCGCCGGGGAGCCAGGACCTGCATATCCGCGAGATCCCCGGGAGCGGTTTTTCTCCGAAAGATCCGGAGCCGGGGACAGGCGGCCTCCCCACCGGAGAGGGTTTCATTTACCGGGGTCAGGCCTTCGGCCTCTTCCTGATCGCCGAACGGGGAGACCGGCTCTATCTGGTGGACCAGCATGCCGCCCACGAAAGGATCATCTACGACGCCCTGGCGGCGGACCGGGCACCCCAGAGGCTCCTCATCCCGGTGGAATTTGAAACCGATGAAGACGGGGACCCGGTGGTGAGGCGCAACGCGGCGGAAGTCCTTCCCCTGGGGATCCATCTGGAGGAACGGGAAGGCGGACGCTGGGCCATCACCGCCCTGCCGGCGGTCTATCGGGGCTCGGAAGAGGAGATCATCCGGACACTGAACTCCTTCCACGGCGCCGCGGGAGCCCTGAAAAAAGAGCTCTTCGCCAACCTGGCCTGCCGGAAGGCGGTCAAGGACGGCTCCCCGGTGGATCCCGCCACCGCGGCGGAGATCATCCGCCAGGTACTGCCCCTGGAAAACCCCCGCTGCCCCCACGGCAGACCCCTCTGGTTCGAGGTCAGCCGGGAGGAGCTTTTTAAGCAGGTGGGGAGGATCGTCTGACCCCGGGGGGGAATCTCACTTCCCCGGACCCGGGACGGACGCTTATGGGCGTCTCGGTGGCAATTTGCCAGCTTGCCACTATCGGGGAATCTCACTTCCCCGGACCCGGGGCGGACGCGGCGGCCCGGATCGCGACATGCGGGCGCGGCGTTCGGGAGTCTCACTTCTCAAAGGCGAAGGTGTACGGCAGCTTGAACCGGTCCCGGAGTTCCACCATCTGCTTCTGCAGCGATTTCGGGACGGGGCAGCCGTGGACCTTCCGGTACAGCCAGGCCTCGTGCTCCTTCTCGCCGGCGGTGTAGATCTTCTCCGCCCCCGGGGCTTTCTTCGAGGCCCGCAGTTCCCGGCAGATCGCCCCCGCCACCCGCTTGAAGACCTCCAGCCCCATGAACATCGCGGGGTTGATGGCGATGAAAAAATGCCCCAGGGGATAGGGGATCTTTTTGCCGTCGGCGTCGAACCCGTTCAGATCCTTCAGGAACTTCCCGTCCTGCAGCGCCGCGGACAGAATCTCCACCACCGTGGCGTAGCCGTAACCCTTGTAGCCGCCGGTCTCCTCCCCCAGGCCTCCCAGGGGCGCCAGGGCGGCCTTGCCTTTGGTGAGGTCCACCAGGACCTGGGCGGTGTCGGTGCGGGTCTCGCCGTTTTCGCCGATGACCCAGCCCGGGGGGAGGTCCTTTCCCGCCCGGCCGTAGACCTCGATCTTCCCCCGCTGGGTTACACTGGTGGCGCAGTCCAGGATGAAGGGGAACTCCTCGTCGGTGGGGATGCCGAAGGTGAGGGGGTTTGTTCCCAGCATGTTCTCCACCCCGTGGGTGGGGGCGATGGAGGGCCGGGCGTTGGTTCCGGTGATGCCGATCATCCCCGCGTCCACCGCCATGGATACGAAGTAGCCGGCGATTCCGTAGTGGGTGGAGTTCCGCACCGCCGTCATCCCCATGCCGTATCTGCGGGCCTTTTCAATGGCCATCTCCATGGCTTTCTTGCCCACCACATGCCCCAGGCCGTTGTTGCCGTCCAGAACCGCGCAGGCCGCCTCGTCCCTGACGATGTCGATTTTCGTGACCGGGTTCATGATCCCCTCGTCGAAACGGTCCAGATAGATGGGCTTGAGCCGTCCGATGCCGTGGGAGTCGATGCCCCGCTTGTCGGACTCGATGAGGATATCCGAAACGATCCGGGCGTCCCCTTCGGGAACTCCGAAGGCGCGAAGAGCGTCAAACATGAATTTTTCCAGAGTCTCGAAATCGATCCAGCTGCAGTCCCTGTACGCGTCCTGATAGGCCATGTAAACCTCCTTCGGAGTATGTATTTCTCTTGCATTATAGCGCATGGGGGTCCGGTTTGCCCGCCATTTTTTCCGTCAGAGCCCCGCCAGGAGTTTTTCCACCTCCGCCCTGTCCTCGTAACGGGGATTCTTTTTCAGAAGCTCCGACAGAACCGTCTTCGCGCCGGACTTGTCCCCCAGCGTTATCAGCACCTTTCCCAGACTGTGGTAGGCCGTCCAGTAGCCGGGATCGATCTTGATCAGCTGCGCCAGGGTGTCCCGGGCCTCGGCGAACCTCGCCGCGCCGGTGTAGGCCAGGCTCAGGTTGTGGCGCATCAGCGTGGCGTTGGGCTGCCGGGTCACCGCTTTCTGATAGTGGTTGATGCTGTCCTGGAAAAGCTCCTTGTGCAGGTAAACACTCCCCAGGTTGTTGTTGACCTCCACCGATTCCGGGTCCATCCGATACGCCGCCAGCAGCTGCTCCAGGGCCTTGTCGTAGCGGCCCTCCTCGTCGTAAAGCCTGCCCAGCTCTATCCGGGGCTTGATGTAGTTGGCATCCAGGAGAACGGCCTTCTCGTGGGCCGCCACGGCCCCGTCCCGGCTGCCCAGCTTCTCGGTGATCTGCCCCAGGGTAAAGGCGTACTCCGAGGACTCGGGCCTCTGCCGGATGGCTTTGGTGATGAAGGTGAAAGCCTCCTCGTTCTTGTCCAGGCTCATTTTCACCAGGGCCATGTTGTAGTTGTTGACATCCTCTCCGGGCTCCAGCTCCACCGCCCGGGAGAACCAGGTCTCCGCCTCGCCGAACTTTCCCTGCCGATAGAGCGCCGTGGCGAGGCCCCGGGCGTTGCGGGGATCCTGGGGCTCATATTTCACCGCCAGCGTGTACGAGGCCGCCGCCCCGGAGAGGTCCCCCTTGGCCCGGAGAAGCTCCCCCGCCTCGAAGTGCGCCCGGGCATGGTCGGGCTTTATCTTCGTCGTCCTGACGAAGGCGTCGTAGGCCCTGTTCCCGTCCTTCAGCCGGAGGAAGGTGGCCCCCAGATTGAAGGAGGCCGCCCAGTGCGCCGGCTCGAAGCGGAGGCAGCTTTCGAAACTCTGTCGGGCCTCCTGGTACAGGCCGGCCCGGAATTGCGCCTTCCCCAGTTCGAAGAAGATGTCCCCGTTCTCCGGGTCCAGCCGGGCCGCCTTTTTCAGCGCCTCCATGGCGGCGTCGTTGTTCCGGGCGGCGGCATACACCTTCCCCAGGGTGAAGTGGGGCTCCCACAGGTTCGGGTCCCTCTTGATCGCCTCGTTGGCGTTCTGCAGGGCCTGCCGGCGGTTCGCCGGATTGTCCGGAGCTTCCCGAAACCAGCTTTCACCGATCCGGGCATAGGCCCGGGCGGCGTGGATGGGAGTGTCGGTTTCCTTTCCCAGGCTCAGCGCCTCCTCGTAGAGGCTCCGGGCCTGGACGTAGTTGGGCTGGGCCAGGGCTTCGTCGGCCTTCTGCATCAGGAGCCGGATCTTCTCCTCCCGTGCCCGGGCCTCGGCGGAAAGTTTCGCCAGCCGGGCAGCCTCCTCCTTCCGGGCCTGCTCCTCCCTCTCCCGGCGCTCCTTCTCGGCCTGCAGTCGCTGCGCCTCCAGGGCCGGGTCCGTGGAAGCCCGGGAAACCGGATCCTTCCCGGTCCGGGTCCGGATGGTTTCGCTCAGACCCTCCAGGGATTTCTCCAGGGCCTCCTTCTGGGCCAGCCGGGCGGCGGCGTCCCGGTCCTGGAAGGCGCCCTCGGCTTCCTTCTTGGCCGCCAGGACCCGGTCTTTCAGGGCCCGGGCTTCGCTGTCCGCGGCGTCCTCGATGAGGAGCCGGTCCAGGAGGTCCAGGGCGCGCTGATACTCCCCGTCCGCCAGATAATCCCCCGCCAGGGCCAGAGTGTTCCGCCGGGCGGCATCCTGTTCCTTTCCGGCTCCGCGCCGTCCGAGAAAAATCCCTCCCCCGGCCAGGAGGAGAAGCAGCAG
Organism: Spirochaetota bacterium; assembly: GCA_029562045.1. Classification (GTDB taxonomy): domain Bacteria; phylum Spirochaetota; class Spirochaetia; order DTKZ01; family DTKZ01; genus JAKQWJ01. The sequence continues at coordinate 9,464 of JAKQWJ010000198.1, forward strand.
GGCCGCTCCGATAATCACGGGCATCCTGTTTCTTTTCATTCAGCGATCCTTTCTAGTCCTCGATATCCACGTCTTTACGGGTCTCGCGGATGTCCTCTTTTTCCGCCGGAAGATTGGAGGTGTCCCCGGAAGAAGCCTGCAGGGACCGGAGGACCTCCTCCAGCAGGGCCTTCCGGCGTGCCTCCTCCTCCTGGCGGAGTCTTTCCTCCTCCCGCTTCCGCCTCTCTTCGGCGACCCTCCGGCTCTCCTCTTCTTTCCGGAGCCTCTCCTCCTCCGCCGCCGCCCGCTTCTCTTCGTCCAGTTTTCTGCGCTCTTCGGCGAGGCGCCGGTTTTCTTCTTCCTCTTTCTTCCGCTGTTCCTCCGCCCGGATCCGGGCATCCCTCTCTTCCTTCAGCCCCTGGAGGAGCAGGATCATCCTTTCGATCTGCGGGCGCTGGGGAGTCTCCGGCTCCATGACGAGATACAGCCGGTAATCGGCGACCGCTTCGGGGTAGCGTTCCAGGCGCACCTCCGCATTGGCCCGGTTCAGGTACGCGTCGGACAGGGAGCCCCTGGTTTCGATGGCCCGGGTGTACATGTCCACGGCGGCGGCCGGGTTCCCCAGGGAGAGATAATTGTTTCCCAGATTGAAGTAGAAGAGGTCCCGGAACACCACGGCCACATCGAGCCCCCGGGTGAGAAAGGCCACCGCCCTGTCGTGGTTCTGCAGCTGCTCATGGACGATTCCCAGGTACAGGTAAATCTTTTCGTTCCGGGGTTCCTCGAGAAGGGCGGCCTCCAGAAGGGGCGCCGCCTCCCGGGGCCGGTTCTGCAGAAAATGTTCCTCCCCCCGGGAAAAGGCGCTCTGGGCTGAAAGCCCTCCCCAGGCGGAAAAGAGGAGGAGAATGAAAAAAAAGGACGTCAGAGGAACGGTTTGACATTTTCGACAGGAAATTTTAGTCTTGGAAGCGGATGGAGAGGCAATGCCCGAAACGGTCATCTTTACTGTAATCATCGGCATCATTATCGTCCTCATTACCGTTTTCGTCGTCAGATCGATCATGGCTCCCCATAAAATAGCCACCCTCGCATCCCTGGTTAAGCAGGGCAAGAACGCCGCCGCCATCCGGCTGGCGAAAAAAATCGTCGCCCAGGACCCGCGCAACGCCGATGCCCGGTACTTCCTCGGACTGGCTTACCTGGCGGAGGACAGGCCGGAACTGGGGATGATGGAATTCGGGATGATCAACCAGATCGGGCAATTCAGCCAGTACTGCCCGGAAATCCCCTTCCGGAAGAAGATAGCGGAACTGTACGCGAAATTCAATCAGACCGACGAGGCGCTGAAGGAATACCTCATCCTGATCAAACGGGAGCCGGAGGTTTCCGACCATTATTTCCAGGCGGGACGGCTTTTCGAGGAGCGGCGGAGCAGTTCCAAGGCGGTGGAGTACTACCACAGGGCCGTCGAGCTGAACCCCCGGAACTGGGAAGCCCAGTTCAACCTGGGGATGCTGCAGTACCGGAACCAGAACTCCGGGGAGGCCAAGCAGGCTCTGGACGCATCGATTAAAGTCAACCCGGAGAACCATGCGGCTTATTTTTACCTGGGCCGCCTTCTCAAGGAAAAGCAGGATTTTACCGCCGCCATCCTCACCTTCGATAAAGCCCAGAGGGACCCGGCATATAAAACCAGGGCGATTATCGAAAAGGGCGCCTGTTACATGAGCATGAACAGCTTCGACAAGGCCATCATCGAGCTGGAGCGGGCCCTGAAGGTGGCGGGGGAAGCGGAGGAGAACGAAATCCTCTACGCCCGCTACTTCCTGTCCATTTCCCGGGAACGGACCCGGGACATCGAAGGGGCCCTGGAGCAGTGGGAGAAGATCCACGCGAAGCAGCCGAATTTCAAGGATGTGGCCCAGAAACTGGCCCAGTACCAGGACCTCCGCCAGGACGACCGGGTCAAGGACTTTCTGATCGTCAGCCAGGAGAGGTTTCTGGAGATCTGCCGCGCTATCGCCGCGTCCATGGGGCTGGCGGTCCAGGACATCTCGGCGATCCCCAACGGCTGCCAGATCATCGCCGTGGAGTCCCAGTCCAAATGGCGGAACGCCCGGCGGGTGCCCAAGCTCGTGCGGATTCTCCGGACTCCGGAACCGGTGGACGAATCGACGGTCCGCTCCTTCCACGAGGAAATGAAGAGCATCAACGTCAACCGGGGAGTCGTGATTTCCAGCTCCGGCTTCTCCCGCTCCGCCGCGGGTTTCGTCGAATCCCGTCCGGTGGAGCTTTGGGGGAAGGAAAAACTCAAGGATCTCCTGATAAAGGCGGATCAGGGATAGGCAAGCCCCCGCGGCGGGCCCCCTCACGGGGCTCAGGGCTCCGGCGGAAAAAGATAATCCCCCGCGTCGTAGGGGCCGGAGACAAGGGCCCCCTCTCCCGACGACGGGAGGCGGTACAGGTACAGGCGCCTGGCCTGGCTCCGGACCTGGCTGTTGGTCAGGACGGACTCCCGTGAATTGGCGCCCCTCTTCAGCGTGAAGGCCCCCAGGGGGGCGCCGGATGCCGAGACCGCCAGAAGGACCGCCTCGGACTGCGGGGAGTCCAGTTCCAGGGACCCCTTCCCCCGGCCCAGGGAGGGAAAAACAGGGTCCCCCGGCGGGGGGTTCTCCAGCCGGAACGAGGTCTCCGCCTTTCTTCCGGCATAGTCCTTCACCACGACGCGGTAGGTTCCCCGGGGAAGAGGACCCGGAGGCGCGGCGACAATGCCCTCCGCGGCGATCCAGTTTTCCTGGCGGAGTTCCCGTCGGGACCACCGGTCCGCCGTGAGACGCCAGAACAGCTCGTCCCGGTCGTGGATCAGCGCAAGGCTTTCCAGATCATCCGGCCCGTCCCGGTCCTCGGCGCGGACCGCCACCGTCAGGTACTCGTAGATCTCGCCCCGTTCCCGGTCGTCGAAAAGGAGGAGCCGGCTTCGGACTTCCAGTATCTCCGGGGGGTGGCCGCCGCAGCGGACAAGAAGAACGGCGGCGGCCAGGGTCGTGAAGATTTTCAGGGAGGCAAAAAATGAAAAGCCGCCGGATTCTCTCCGGCGGCCCGTCTTTCGCTTTGGATCCATCATATGTCCCGGCCCGGGTCTAGTACCCTTTCATGGCCTGGAGCTTGCGGACCTTTTTCATCAGCTTGCGCTGCAGGGACTTCTTTTTCCGGTTTTTGATGGTGGAAGGCTTTTCGAAATATTCCCGTTTTTTCCATTCCCGGATGATCCCCTCTTTTTCCACCATCCGCTTGAAGCGTTTGATGGCCTTTTCGAGGTTTTCCCCCTCATCCAGCCTGATGTAGGCGATACCAATCACCTCCCCTTTTCCGAGTCTTCCCGCATCATACCAAACAGAGCGTTTTTGTCAAGGAGTCCCCGGGTCAGGAGGCTTTTCGGCTCCACGGCGTTTCCCGCCGCCCGCACCTCCCAGTGCAGGTGGGGGCCGGTGACGAGCCCGGTGGCCCCGGACAGGCCGATCCGTTCCCCCGGCGCGACCATCCCCCCCTCCTCCACGACAATCCGGTCCAGGTGGTAGTAGAGGCTGAAGACCCCCGGCAGATGCTCCAGCGCCACCGTGAGCCCCGTCATGATCCTCTCCCGGGCCATGACCACCCGCCCCGCCCCGGCGGCGGACACCGGTGTCCCCCGGGGAGTGGCGTAATCGATTCCCTGGTGAATGGCGCCGGCCCTGCCGCCGTCGGAGTACAGATAGGTGCGGCGGTCGCCGTAAAAAGAGGTCTCCCGGAATTCCTCCACGGGGCGCAGGAACCTGCCGGTGTGATACACCGCCGAGGGGTCCACCCTGCCCAGGATCCGGTACAGTTCCCGGGCTTCCTCGATCTTCCGGGGATCCGGGTCGGTCCGCAGTTCGCTCATGGCCAGGCTCAGCGGTATGTCCTCGAAAACGAAGTCCCGGGCCGTGATTCCCACCGGAGCCCGGGTCCTTTTCTCCCCGTCGTCTTTCAGCAGGACCCGGGCGTGGAGAAGGTAATCCCCGGGCGGCAGGGTGCTGGGTATCCCCGCCACCGCGGCCCATTCGCCGTTCCCGTCGGGAAGGGGAAAAACCGCGAAGCTCAGCGCCGTTTTCTGTTCCCCGTTCCGGAGGGCTGCCTCGGCCTCCAGGATCTCCCCCCCGGCCTGGAGGAAGAACACCGCCGCCTCGCCCTGGACGAGTCTCTCCGGCCCCTGCAGCCGGATGACGGTGTCCGTTTCCGCCGGCGCAGCGGAAAGGCCCGGCGCCGTGACGGCGAGAAGCAGGGCCGCCAGGGCCCGGAAAAAGGACGATTTTTTCACGAGCATCTTTTGATGTCCAGAATCGTCATTTGAAGGGTCTCCTTGTTCTGGAAATAGTTTTTCCCTATCCGGTAGACCAGGGAGACCCTGTCGTCCTGGGAGAAGTCCCGCCCCACCCTGTCGGCGGAGTTCCAGAAGACCGCCGGCCAGGAGTGCGCCCCGGCCCGGATCAGCAGCCGCGTATGGATCTGTTCCCTCTTCCCCATGAACTCGATGCTTTCCACCGTCGCCCCGGAGGTCATGAAGGTCAGGGGCGGGTGGGCTTCCCCATGGGGGGCGAAAAAATCCAGAACCGACTGGATCTCCGGTTTCAGGTATGACGGGGGGATCTCCGCGTCGATCATGACCCGCTCCTCCCCCTTGTCGGCCAGGACGATCTCCGGGAGAAGCTCTTCCAGCCGCCGGAGCAGCCGGGGCAGATCCTCCACCTTCAGGTTGAAGCCCCCGGCGAAGTCGTGGCCTCCGTAGTCGGCGAAGATGTCTCCGCAGCCCTCCAGGAGGCGCAGGGCCCCGTAACCCCGGGCGCTCCTCAGGGAGCCGACGATCTTGTCCTCCAGCACCGCGCAGACCACGGCGGGCACGTCGAAGAGGGCCACCAGCCGGGAGGCCAGAATTCCGGTGATCCCCCGATGCACCCGGGGATCACAGACCAGGACGAGTTTCTCCCCGTTCCGCTGGAAGCTGGCCCGAGCCTCCGGAAGAATCAGCTCCCAGAGTTCCTCGCCGATTTTCTTGCGTTTCTGGTTCAGTTCCACCACCCCCTCGGCGAGGCTCTCCCTCTCCTCCCGCCGGGAGCTGAGGAGAAGCCGGGCCGCCTTGTCCGGCTCCCCCATCCGTCCCGCCGCGTTGATGGCCGGTCCGATCTGCCAGGCGATATCCCGGCTGGAGAGGGGTTTTCCCAGGAGGTTCTGGGCCCGCAGGAGTTCCAGGAGACCATCCCGGGGAGCCGGCGAGTTCAGCAGCTTGAGTCCGCTTCTGACCAGCAGGCGGTTTTCGTCCCGCAGGGGCATCATGTCCGCCACGGTTCCGATGGCCACCAGATCCAGGCCGAAGGCGTGGCCGTCGGAGAGCTTGGGGTGGCGCTTGACGACCCAGGAAATGAACAGATTGATGAAAACGTCCAGCTCTCCCGGGGGCTCCTCCCGGAAACGGCCCATCCGGGAAACCTCCCGGAGCCGCAGCAGGCTCTTGCCCCTGGTGGAGGGAAAGACCCCGGCGATCTCCGGCGCCAGGTCGCACAGGGAAATGTCCGCCCCCCGGCCGAAGATGCGGCGGAGCATCTCCTCCTGGGGCTTGGCGTCGTAGACCAGGATACGGCCGCCCAGGAACTTCTTCAGCCGCGTCCCCTCCACCTCCACCATTCCCGGCACCAGGTTTTCCACCAGCCGGTCCGTCACCTCCAGGTTCTGCAGCAGGGCCGCTTCCAGCACAAAGGTGTCGTTCCCGGGACGCACGTTCAGGAGGGTCAGGGGCTCGTTGTAGAACTCCGTCTCCGCCAGACGCAGGGCCCAGACCAGCTTGGAGACGACCCCGCACCCCGCCAGGTCCCGGAAGGGGTAGCCGGAATCTTCCATCTTCGGGTTCAGCACCGCGTGGGCCCGGGGGATCTCGTCCGGCGGAAGGTGATGGTCCACGATGATGGTGTCGATCCCCAGTTCCCGGGCCCGGTCGATCTCCCGGACGCTGGAGATGCCGCAGTCCACGGTGATGATGAGACCACCGTCGGCCCGGGCGAACTCCTCCACCGCTTCCAGGCTGATGCTGTAGGACTCGTCCCCCATGGGAAGCCGCCAGGACACATCGATGCCCATGTCGGTGAGGGTGCTCACCAGAAGCGCGGTGCTGGTGATGCCGTCCACGTCCCGGTCTCCGAAAACCAGCACCTTTTCCCCCTCCTCCTTCGCCCCCAGGATGCGTTCCACCGCGTCTTCCATTTCGACGAAGAGGAAGGGGTTGTGCAGGAAGCGGGGGTCGTCCATCAGGAAAAAAAACATGTCCTGGGGCTCCCCCAGACCCCGGCGGGCCAGGATCGAGGCGGTGAGAAGGTCCAGCCCGTAGCGGGAGGCCAGTTCCCGGGCCTTGTCCTGGTTCAGGGGGGGCTTGTCCCAGATCACAGGGCGGCCTTTTCCCGGAGGATCATGGACCCGGGAGCTTCGGCGGTCGGGGCCACCCGCACCGCGTCGGAGCAGAGGGCCAGGGCCCCGTCGGCGGCGGACCCGGATTCGGCGAAAATCTCGCAGAGAGCCTCCCCCTCCGCAGTCTTCTCCCCCCGTTTTTTGTGCAGGACGATTCCCACATGGGGAAAGACCGGGTCGGTGGTCCTGCTCCGGCCCGCCCCCAGGAGCACCCCGGCGGAGCCGATCATGAAGGCGTCGATCTCCGCCACCACCCCCGGGCGGGGGCTTGTCAGAACCCTCCGGACCGGGGAGCGCAGCCTCCCCAGGCCCTTCTCGAAGGCCGCGGGGTCTCCCCCCTGGGCGGCGATGTTTTTCAGAAAAAGTTCGTAGGGTTCGCCGCCGGCAAGCTTCTCCCGGCACAGGCCCTCCCCTTCCGCCGTGTCTCCCGCCCGCCCTCCGGCAACCAGCATCCAGGCGGTGAGCCGGAGGGTTACCTCCATCAGGTCCCCCCGTCCCGCCGTGTCGCCCCGGAGACAGAGGGCAGCCTCCTCCGCCTCCAGGAAGTTGCCGCACATCCGCCCCAGTGGCTCGTCCATGCGGGTGATCACCGCGACGATCCTCCGGCCCAGACTTCTGCCGGTGGCCACCAGGGAGTCCGCCAGGACCTCCGCCTCCGGCAGGCTCTTCATGAAGGCCCCCCGGCCGCATTTGACGTCGAACACCAGGGACTCCGCCCCCTCGGCGAACTTCTTGGACAGGATGCTGGCGGTGATCAGAGGCGTCGACTCCACGGTTCCGGTGACATCCCGGAGGGCGTAGAGCAGGCGGTCGGCGGGGACGATTTTTTCGCTCTGCCCCGTCATGGCGTAGCCGGTCTCCCGGAGGATCCGGCGGAACTCACCGGAGTCCCGGGCTATCCGGTACCCCGGAATGGCCTCCAGCTTGTCCAGGGTGCCGCCGGTATGGCCCAGAGAGCGGCCGCTCATCATGGGCACCCGCAGCCCCAGGGACGCCGCCAGGGGCGCCAGGATCAGGGACACCTTGTCTCCCACCCCGCCGGTGGAATGTTTGTCCACGAAGGGGCCGGGAATGCCCGAGAGGTCCAGGGTCTCCCCGGAGGCGATCATCTCCCGGGTCAGAATGCCCGTCTCGGCCCCCGTCATGCCCCGGAAGTAGACCGCCATGAGCCAGGCGGAAATCTGGTACTCCGGGATCGACCCGTCCACATAGCCCCGGATGAGGAAACGGATCTCACCCTGGGTGAGTTCCTCCCCGTTCCGTTTTCTGATGATGATGTCCAAGGCCCGCATGTCCCCTCCCGGGGGGAAGAATAGCATTTTTTCCCCTTTGGTGCAGCCACCCGTTTTTTTCACCGCGTAGCGGGAATCTCCGCGGCGCCTGGGGCGGGGAAGAAAAAATAAAAGTGACCTCCCCCGTTCCCCATGAGTATACTTTCACCAAGGGGGTTCAACGGACGATATGGATATCAAGCTGAAAAGGGCCTACGACCGGCCCGAGCCGGATGACGGCGCCCGGATCCTGGTGGACCGTCTGTGGCCCCGGGGGATATCGAAGGAGGCGGCGAAGATCGACACCTGGCTCAAGGATGCCGCCCCCTCGGGGGAGCTGCGGAAGTGGTACGGCCACGACCCGGAGAAATGGGACGAGTTCCGGAAACGGTACCTGGAGGAGCTGCGGACCCGGCCCGGGGCTGCGGTGGAGATCCGCCGGCTCGCCGGGACGGGGCGGGTCACCTTCGTGTACGGGTCCGCCGAAACGCGGCTCAACAACGCGGCGGCGCTGAAGGACTTTCTGGAAAAAGGCCTCCTGTAGGGAATCCCGCCGGGAAAGGGCCGCCTCGCCGCAAAAAGATGGGCCCCGCCCGTTTTATATTTCTTTTTTTGTCTCCCTATTATATAATTCCTTCCAGAAATACGGGAAGGAGAGAAACATGGAAGCGCTCAATCCCTTTACCATGGCTCAGAAACAGCTTGCCGAGGCGGCGGCGGTGATGAATCTGGAACCCGCCGTTCACGATCTTCTGAACAACCCTCTCAAGGAATTTCATGTGCGGATTCCGGTGAGGATGGACAACGGAAGCATCCGGATTTTTCAGGGCTTCCGGGTCCAGTACAACCATGCCCGGGGCCCCACCAAGGGGGGCATCCGTTTCCACCCGGAGGAAACCATCGACACCGTCCGGGCCCTGGCGGCATGGATGACCTGGAAATGCGCCGTTGTGGACATCCCCCTGGGGGGCGGCAAGGGAGGGGTGGCCTGCGATCCCCGGGAACTGTCTCCGGGAGAGCAGGAGCGCCTGTGCCGCGGGTACGTCCGCGCCCTGGGCCGCGTCATCGGGCCCGACATCGACGTCCCGGCGCCGGACGTAAACTCCAACCCCCAATTCATGGCCTGGATGGTGGACGAGTACGAGCTGATCCACGGCCGCCACGCTCCGGGGGTCATCACCGGAAAGCCCCTTCCCATGGGGGGCTCCGCGGGCCGCACCGAAGCCACCGGACGGGGCGGGGCCTACTGCATCCGGGAAGCGGCGAAGGTGGTGGGCATCGACCCGTCCAAGGCGGTCTACGCGATACAGGGATACGGCAACGTCGGCAGGGGCACCCATCAGATGCTCACCAGGCTGTTCAAGGCCAAGGTTGTGGCCGTGGCCGACGAGTTCGGCGGGGTCTACCGGGAGGAAGGCCTGGATTACACCGAGCTTTCCGCCTACGCCGTCAAAAACGGGACGGTGAACGGCTTCTCCGGCCCGGGCTGCAAGCCCTTCTCCAACCCCGAACTCCTGGCCCTGCCGGTGGACATCCTGATCCCCGCGGCCCTGGACGGAGTCATCCACGCGGGCAACGCCGACAAGGTGTCCTGCCGGATCCTGGCGGAAATGGCCAACGGCCCCACCACCCCGGAAGCGGACGCCATCCTGGCGAAGAAGAACATCTTCATCATCCCGGACTTCCTGTGCAACGCCGGCGGCGTGACGGTCTCCTACTTCGAAGGGGTGCAGAACGCCTACGGCTACTACTGGGACGCCGAAACGGTGGCCGCGCGGCTGGATGCGAAAATGACTTCCGCCTTCCACGCGGTGATCGAAACCGCCGCGCGCTACAAGGTTTCGAACCGGACCGGCGCCTACCTCATCGCCGTGGAAAGGGTCGCGGAGGCCTGCAAGATCCGCGGCTGGGTGTAGCTCATCAGACGGCCCCTCGAAGTTCCGCATCCCGCGGGTCGCGGAGGTCTGCAAGATCCGCGGCTGGGTGCAGCCGGCTCCGGGGGGCAGAGGGCCGGGAGATGACGGGCCGGCAGTGATCGGTCCGGGCGCAGCCCGGGCATAGCCTGAGCTATGCCCGGGCATAGCTCAGGCTATGCCCGGGCTGCG